>CAMJXZ010000210.1 GCA_946409855.1 uncultured Clostridia bacterium
CACCGGGATCATGCCCTGGGAGCCGATGCTCATGATGCTGGTGACCTTGCTGAGCTTGTCCTTGTCCACGATCTGCATGAGGACAGTGCTGATGGGGATGTTGATCAGGGAAATCAGCAGCCCCATCGCCAGGCATCCCACGCTCAGGGCGATCAAAAACCCGTTCAGGGAAGCGCCGCGGTCCGCCAGCAGCCAGTAGCAGACCGTCAGGCCGATCATCAGCGCGGCCACCGCGCACAGGCGCCGCGCCGTTTTCTGCCCGCAGCGGGTCTCCTGCGGCCGGGCGCTCAGCACCGCCGCGCCCGCCAGGGAACTTAAGCCGAAGCAGACGTTGAAGACGGAGGACCACAATTCCGGCGTCAGCACCCGGTCCAGCAGGTAGGAGGAGGCGCCGGCCAAATCGGTCTTGACGAAATAGGGGATGAAATTCCCGGTGACGGGGGCGAAAAAGAAGTTGATGAACAGGATGGCGCCCAGCAGCGCCAGGATCGCCTGCTGCGTTCTGAGGTATCGGATCCCGTCGCCCATGTCCCGGAAGGCCAGCCGCAGCGTCAGCCGCTCGCCGCCGGGCTTGTGGTCATAGCGGATCAGCATTTCCGAAACGCCGGAGGCCAAAAAGCACGCGCCCACCAGGAAGAACAGCGTCTGGATCGGCAGGGCGGCGTACAGGATGCCGGCCAGGATGATCCCCAGGATGCCCTCCAGGGCGCTCTTGACGGAGAAGTAGGCGTTGGCCTGCTGCAGCTGTTCGTTCCGGACGATGTGGGGGAACAGCGCCCCGGCCGCGGGGTTGAACACGCCGCTGACCGCGCTGCCCAGGACCCCCAGTACAAACAGGATGGCCAGGTGGGCGTCCGCCCCGGGGAACAGCAGCATGAGCGCGGTGGCCAGCAGGATCATGCCGCCCTTCAGGTAATCGCACAGGTACATGATCTTCGCCTTGTTGAAGCGGTCCCCCAGTACCCCGCCCGCGGGGGTAAACAGCAGCATGGCGATCCCGCACAGCGCCAGATACAGCCCCTGCAAAAAGGCGCTGTTGCCGCTGATTTCCAGGATGTAGAAGCTGACGGCGAAATTGTACAGCAGGGCTCCCATCGACGACACCAGCGCCCCCAGGAACACCAGGCGGAAATTTCTGTTCGCGAACACGTTTTCGCTTCTTTGGGTTTCATGGCTCATTGTCGCAGACCTCCTTCCATTGTTCCGCCAGGGCCGGATCGTCCAGAAGACCGATCAGCCTGCCGACGCTTTCCCGGGCGCCTGTTCCCAGGATGTCAAAGACGGCCGAATGCTCCATATGTTCGGCGAAGCGGATGGCTTTGAGGCTGTAATCCGGCGTGGAATCAAAGCGCTCCGCCGTTTTCCCGGCTTCGGCAAGGGATGCCCGGGCAGCCTCCGGCAGGCCGCTTTTCGCCTGCGCGTAAGCAAGCAGCGCCAGCATTTCGCTGAGGGTTTTATCCAGATAGGAGGATGCCGCCTCCTGCTTGATTCCGGACAGGATCCGGATGCCCCAGGAGACAATTTCCAGCGCCGAAGCCCAGTCCCCCCGGGACCGGAAGACGAACGCGTATCCCAGCACGGTATTCAGCAGGCCGGACAGGCTGTCCGCCAGCGCTTCCGACAGATAGGGCCCCGCTTCCTCCGGCCGGTCCATATAGAGCGCCAGCAGCAGCCCGATCACGCTGCTGTTCACGCAGTCCGCGTTGTTCTGCCGGAAGAGCTCCAGGCTTTTTTCCTTGTCTCCCATCAGGAACAGGACGGTCGCCATATTCCGCCGGATGGTTGCGCCGCCGATACGCGGGTCGTCGTTCTGGGGCAGCAGCACTTCCGCCTGTTCCAGCAGCGCCAGCGCCCGGCGCATGTGTTCTTTCTGTTTTCCGGAGACGGCGAACACGGTATACACCCCGGCGCACAGGAACACGATCTGAAAGGAGTACGGGTATTTCGCCAGCGCCTTTTCCGCCTCGGCCAGCGCCGACGGGTCCAGGTTCCGGCACAGACCGGTCAGCCGGCTGATCGTGGCTTCCAGCCGGTTGTCCTTCATCGTAAAGCCGATCAGCGCGTCCACCGACGTGTCAAAGAAATCCGCCAGCTCCGCGATCAGCGGAAGCTCCGGCACCGACTGCCCGGATTCCCATTTGTGAACCGCGCCCGGGGTCACCCCCAGCGCTTCGGCCAGCTTTTCCTGCGTCAGTTTCCGTTCCTTCCGGCAGGCGCGGATGTTTTCCGCGAGACGGAGCCGCATGAAACAATCCCTCCTTCGGGTCTTTTCTCCGCCATTATACCGGATAAAGCCGAAAGAGGGAAGATACTGGCAATACTGATAAGAAAAGAATTATTATACTGACAGTATAATTCTGGCGTCCTGAAGCGCCCGGAATGAAAAAAGCGCCTTCCGGCCGTTTCCCAATGAACAAGGGAAAGGGGAAAAGGCGCCGCGGCCGGACGGTGAAGCGCCGTCCGCGTTACGTCCTGCTTTCTTCCGTCTGGCCGAACCCGCGCCGGCCCAGGTGGGCGCCGCAGCTTTCGCGGATGACCAGCGTGGCGTCCCGCACCATGGCGAAGGACCGCGCGGAGGATTCCCGGGCCAGCAGCAACTCCCGGACAGCGCTCTGGGCCATTTCCTCCGGGTGCAGGTCGACGGAGGTCAGCGCTGGGTCGGTATACGCGCAGAAGAACTGGTTGTCGCAGCCGATGATGGCCATGTCCCGGGGAAGGGAAAGCCCCATCTTTTTCAGCTGCTTCATCACCCCCAGGGCCACCAGGTCGTTGAAGGTGACGATGGCGCTGGGCCAGCGGGCCCGGTCCAGGCCGGACAGCATCCGGAGCACCGCCCTTTCGCCGCTTTCCATGTCGTACCCGGCGTCCACGTGGTAGGCCGGGTCGTCCGGCAGGTCCAGCCGGCGCAGCTGGTCCAGGAACCCGGTGCCCCGGCGGGACACGTCCTTGCTGTGCATGGAGCCGCCCAGGAAGGCGATGCGCCGGTGGCCCAGCGTGTGCAGGTGGCGGACGGGCAGGCGGGCGCAGTTGATCAGGTCGCTCTGGATGCAGATGCAGTCCAGTTCCACGTCGGCCGGGCAGATGGTGGCGACGGGCATGTATTTGCCGAGCTTTTCCAGGGCGGCGTTCAGGTCCCCCCGGTCGGTGGACCAGATGCTTCCGGCGAACAGCACCCCGTCCATCCGGCAGCGCAGCAGCTCGCTGACCACCTCGGGGGAGATGGCCTGGTTTTCCCTGGTCTGGAACAGGCGGACGCTGCAGCCGTTTTTTTCGGCTTCCCAGTAGGCGGCGTCAAAGAGACGGTTAAAGTACAGGTTGGACACGACCGGCAGCACCACCGCCAGCGCGCGGCTGCGCCCGCCCTCCAGGTTCTGCGCGGAGACGCTGGGGGTATAGGCGTGGGCGTCGATGACCCGCTGCACCTTCTGCCGGGTCTTTTCGCTGACGTGCGGGTCCTTCCGGACGACCCGGGTGACCGTGGCGGTGGAAACCCCCGCCTCCCGCGCGATATCGTAGATGGTCACTTTTCTGTCCATGAAGCCTTCCTCCGCGTTTGTGTCTCTGTGATGGGTAATATACCACATCTCAAGGAAAATTGCAAGGAAATTGTTACCGATAACATTCCGTTGATTTCAAATAATCAGGATTTTTTCCGAAAAGCACTTGACAAAAGAGGGAGATAATCATACAATAAAAACAAATGAAGGGGAAATGCGGCGGATCGGCCCGGCGGAAATCTCCGCGCCGTGAAAGCGATAACATTCCCTGAAGATGATTGAAGGAGGAACCTTTCATGAAAAAGACGCTCTCTGTGCTGCTTGCCGCGATGATGCTGGTCTCGCTGCTGGCCGTTCCCGCGCTGGCGGACGGTCAGGTGCTGACCGTGGTGACCTGGGACGCCACCACCACCCCTTACCTGATCGCCCAGAAGGAAGCTTTTGAAGCCTCTCATCCCGGCGTCACCATCGAATATGTCGACGTTGCTTCCCAGGACTACGGCATCAAGACGTCCACGATGCTCTCCGGCGGCGATACCAGCGACGTGTTCATGATCAAGGAAATCGACGACCTGATCAAGTGGCAGGCCCAGGGCTTCACCGCCCCGCTGTCCGACTACATCGCCCAGGGCTACGACCTGTCCGGCTTCGTGGGCACCGAAGCGAACTACGCGGTGGACGGCGTGCAGTACGCCATCCCCTTCCGCAGCGACTTCTGGGTGCTGTTCTACAACAAGGACCTGTTTGACGCCGCCGGCGTGGAACTGCCCACCAACGACATGACCTGGGAACAGTACGCGGAACTGGCCAGGAAGATGACCGACAAGGAAAAGGGCATCTACGGCACCCACTATCACACCTGGCTGTCCGCCGTGGTCAACTGGGCGGTGTGCGACGGCGTGAACACCCTGGCCGACAGGAACTATGACGACCTGCTCTACTTCTACAAGCTCTACCAGGATCTGGAAGACAACGGCGTCTGCATGAGCTATGCCGACCTGAAGGCCGCCGGCCTGCACTATTCCGCCGCCTTCGCCAACGGCAACATCGCCATGATGCCCATGGGCTACTGGTATGTGTCCACCCTGATCGATTACAACAAGAACGGCACCTGCAACTTCAACTGGGGCATCGTCGCCGTGCCGCATCTTGAAGGCGTAGCCGCAGGCTCCTCCTTCGGCAACCTGACCGGCGCCATGATCAACGCCAAGTCCGCGCAGAAGGATCTGGCCTGGGAGTACATCTCCTGGCTGGGCGGCGAAGAAGGCGCTGCCGCGACCGCTTCCGTGGGCGCCCGTCCCGCCTGGGTGTCCGAAGGCGTAGCCGCCGCCATGTCCTCCGTGGCCGGCTTCCCCGCTGACGAAAACAGCAAGGCCGCCCTGCTGCCCGCCGCCGTGGCCATGGAATGGCCGGTGGCTGAGAAAGTGGCCGACATCAAGACCATCGTCAACGAAGAGCACACCCTGATCATGGCCCGTGAACTCTCCCCCGAAGAGGGCATCGAAGAGATGAACGAGCGCGTGGCGGAACTGTTCGAATAAGGAAACCCGCGGCCAAAGTACATAAACTGAACCGTGAGCACGGCAGGGAAGGCTTCTTGCCTTCCCTGCTTTTTTGAAAAAACGAAAGGAAGCGATGCCCCGTGAGTCAGGCGGAAACGCGGAAAATCCGGCACAGAATGAATCGGCTGGAAAGGAAAAACACCTGGGTGGCCTATTCTTTTCTGGCGCCCAATTTCATCGGCTTCGCCGTCTTTACCCTGGTGCCCGTGATCTGCGCCATCGCCCTGTCGTTTTTTGAGTGGAACGGGGGCGACCTGTCCAAGCTGAAGTTCGTGGGGCTGGAGAACTACGCCACGATCTTTTCCACGAAAAAGGTGGCGGAAAAGGGCATCGAATATTTCTTCAACCGGGTCGACCTGGGCATCGCGCTGAAGAACACCGTGGTGTACACGGCGATCACCGTGCCGCTGACCATCGTGTGCGCGCTGGCGCTGGCCATCCTGCTCAACAAGATCAAGGGCGCGGTCATCTACCGCACGATCTTCTTCTTCCCCTATGTCGCGTCGATGGTGGCCATCTGCGTCTGCTGGTCCTTTATGCTCATGCGGAACGGCCCGGTCAACCAGCTGATCATGGGGCTGGGCATCGATTTCAACAAGAGCTGGACGCAGGACAGCGGGATGGCCATCTGGTCCATCATCCTGGTCAGCGTCTGGCGCAACATGGGCTATTACATGGTGCTGTACCTGGCGGCGCTGCAGGGCATCCCCAAGGAACTGACGGAAGCGGCCACCGTGGACGGCGCCAACAAATGGCAGCAGTTCACGCACGTGACCCTGCCCCAGCTCAAGCCCACCACCTTCTTCGTCTCCGTCATGCTGGTGATCTCCTGCTTCAAGATTTACGACGTGGTGGCCATCATGACCGAGGGCGGCCCCGGCCGCGCCACCAAGATGCTGGTCACCTACATCTACGACGAGGCCTTCGTCAAGACGCGCTATGG
>CAMJXZ010000211.1 GCA_946409855.1 uncultured Clostridia bacterium
AAACTCACCGGCGCGTCCATTGACAAAGGCGTAGGAGGAAACTGACATGCCCAGAATCACATTGAAAAACGTAACCAAACAATGGGGAAAGTTCATCGGCGTCAATGATCTGAACCTGGATATCGAGGACAAATCGTTCGTTACGCTGCTGGGTTCCTCGGGCTGCGGAAAAACAACTACGCTGCGCATGATCGCCGGTCTGGAAACGCCCACCAGAGGTGAGATCCGCTTTGACGACAAGATCGTCTTCAGCAGTGAGAAGAACATCAACATCCCCCCGGCCAAGCGGGAAGTGGGGTTCCTGTTCCAGAACTACGCGCTGTGGCCGCACATGACCGTGACCCAGAATATCGCGTTCGGCCTCGAGACGCTGAAATGGAAGAAAAACGACATCAGCGTCCGCGTGGCGGAAATGCTGAAAACCATGAAGATCGAACAGTTCGCCCAGCGGTATCCGTCGGAGCTTTCCGGCGGCCAGCAGCAGCGCGTCGCCATCGCCAGGACCCTAGCGCCCAAGCCCCGGGTACTGTTCATGGATGAACCGCTTTCCAACCTGGACGCCAAGCTGCGCGGCGAAATGCGCACGGAACTGAAACGTCTGCACAAGGACATGGGATCCACCTTCGTATACGTCACCCACGATCAGCTGGAAGCCATGACGCTTTCCACCAAGATCTGCCTGATGAACGAAGGCGTGCTTCAGCAGTACGCGCCGCCCCTGGAAGTCTACAACCGCCCGGCCAACCTGTTTGTAGCTGACTTTGTCGGCAATCCTGCCATGAATATCGTGGACGCCCGGGCAAAGAAGCTTTCCCCCACCACCGCAGAAATCGATTTTCTCGGCTGCAAAGCGATATTCCAGGCCAACGAAGCGTTTGATCTGAATACAGAAAATATTTCTCTGGGCATCCGGCCTGAGTTTCTGCCAATTTCCGGTCACGGTCTCCTGGAAGGTCAGGCTTATTCCACCCTGCCCGCGGGCATGGAAACGACGGTGAAAATCAAAATCGCCGACGAGATCCTGTCTTCCGTAGTGTTTGGGGCCATTGACTACGAAACGGACGCCAGAATCCGCTTCAATATCACCGGGAACGGCATTCTGGTCTTCGACCGCAAGTCCGGCCTGATGATCGCCAGCGGGCGTGTCGACGTTCAGGAATAAGGAGTCCTTCGCCATGTACTACGGAATTCCCTCGCTCATGGAATATCCGGGCGCGGAGCAGTTGGCGGTATTCTGTGCCCAAAACGGCTTCGGTTTTGCGGAAATCAACATGACTTTTCCCTGGTTCCAGGCGGGCGAAACGGATGCCGGCAGCCTCCTTGAACTGAAAAACAAATACGGCATCGGATTCACGATCCATCTGCACGACCAGGTCAATCCCTTCGAATTTTCTCCGGAGATGCGGAAAGGGAGCCTGGAAAACATACGCTTTGCCCTGGAACTTGCCTGCGCTTTGGAAGCGCCCAGGGTGACGATGCATCTGCTTCCCGGCACCTACTCCTCCATGAACGGAGAAAAGACCTATCTGTACGCCCAGTGTAAAGACCGGTATCTTCAGCTGGTCCGCCAATTTATCGGCGAAGTCGAAGTTCTTCTGAAAGGCCGCAAGACGGTTTTCTGCATTGAGAACACGTCCGGTTTCCAGCCGTTTCACCGGGAAGCCATCGAACTGATGCTTGCGTCCGAACGGTTCGGATTGACCTTTGATATCGGGCACAGCTATAAAGCCGGCGGCGGAGATGAGCAGTTTATCCTCGCTCACGCCGACAGACTGAGGCATTTCCACATTCACGACTGCAGCATCAAATCTAATCATCTCGCTTTCGGTCTGGGCGGCCTGGATCTGATCCGGTATCTCAGGATGGCCGGACAATATGACTGTCCCGTGGTTGTGGAAGTAAAGGAATCCGGCGCGCTGACCCAGTCCCGGGAGTACCTCATCCAAAACGGCTTGTGGTAAACAGGCGCGCGCCGGGCGTTTCACTGAAAAACGCATATCCAAAGGCAAAAACATCCGGGAAAGGCGCTGCTTATCCGGCGGCGTCTTCTCATATGAAGGAGCTGAACAGTATGATCACAAATCCCTTCCCCCGCACCACCGTAGCCGGCGTATCCCTGTCCCGGATGATCATCGGCACGAACTGGATCCTCGGCTGGAGCCACCGCAGCCCCGCCGCGGACCGGCAGATCAAAAACCGCTTCCCGGAAGGAAGCGCCGTCTTCCCCCTGCTCAAAGCCTTCCTGGACGAAGGGGTCGATACCATCATGGGCCCGCTTCAGCAGGAGCGCGTCATGCAGGAAGCCGTCCGGGAAACGGAGGACCGGACGGGGCAGAAGCTGATCCTGATCGATACGCCGATCATCAACGTGGACGACAATGAGGCGGCCCGCCGGGAAGCCCGGGCGACCATTCACCGCAGCAAGGAATGCGGGGCCGTCTTCTGCCTGCTGCACCATTCCAGCGCCGAGCAGCTGGTCAACAAAAACCTGCACCGGATCGTCCGCCTGGAGGACTACACCGACATGATCCGCCAGGAGGGCATGATCCCGGGCCTGTCCGCCCATATGCCGGAACTCATCACCTATTCCGACGAGAACGGCTACGACGTGGAGACCTACATCCAGATCTACAACTGCATGGGCTTCATGATGCAGGTGGAGATCGAGACCGTGGCGTCCATCATCAACAGCGCGAAGAAGCCGGTCATGACCATCAAGCCCATGGCCGCCGGGCGGGTCACGCCCTACGTGGGCCTGAACTTTTCCTGGAACACGATCCGTCCCTGCGACATGGTCACCGTGGGCTGCACCCACCCCAGCGAAGCGGAGGAGGATATCGAGATTTCCCGGGCCGCGCTGGAGCACCGCTTCCCCGACATCGGCAAACGGGCCAGCCCCAACCAGAACCAGGACGCCTTCGGCAAAGCGAACGGTTAACCCCTGACCAGGGGCATCTCCCCGACGGACCCGCCAGGCAGCAGGCCGCCCTTTCCCCGATCCGGCCGGATTCCTGTGATCAATCCTGTCTTCCCCGTTGCAAAACCGGCCGGATTCCGGTATACTGATGCCATCTTCTTTTAAATGATGATGGAGGCATGAGGATGGATATCGCGCTTCGGCTGGTCTTTGAACTGATTTACAACGTCCCGATGCTCCGGGTCCTGGCGATCACCGTCGCCCCGGCCATCGGGCTTCTGCTCTACGTGCGCAAAAAGGACCAGCTGGAGCCGGAACCCCGCGGGCTGGTCTGGTCGCTGTTTTTCATGGGGTTCGGCTCGGCGGCGATGAGTTTCGTCCTGGAGCTCATCGGGATGCTGGCCCTGTCCAATGTATTCCGGGAGAAAAGCCTTGTGTTTGAGCTGGCGCGCTGGTTCATCGTGGTGGGGCTTTCGGAGGAATTCTCCAAATACCTGATGGTTCGCCTGCGCACCTGGAAAAACAGGATCTTTGACTGCCTGTTTGACGGGCTGGTATACGCGGTGGCGGTTTCCGCCGGGTTCGCGCTGCTGGAAAACGTCATCTACCTGTTCGGCTACGGCGTGGGCGCGGTACTGCTCCGGGCGGTGGTCTCCGTCCCGGCCCACATCTGCTTCGCCGTCATCATGGGCACCTGGTACAGCGCCGCGAAGAATTGCCAGCTGATGGGGGACGAAAAGAAATCCGCCCGGTTCCGCCGGCTGGCGGTCTTCATCCCCGCCGTCGCCCACGGCCTGTTTGATCTGCTGGCCAGCCACACCGGCTCCGGCCTTGTCCTCGCGCTGTTCATCGTGTATGTGATCGCCATGTTCATCGTCAGTTTCCGGCTGATGAAAAAAATGTCCGAAAACGACCGCTATTTTATCGACCCGGTTCCCGCCGCCCCGGCGGAGACCGTCCCCGCTCAACCCAACGAACAGGAGGAAAAACCGGTATGAAAATTTTGCTCATCGGCGGCACCGGCACCATCAGCACCGCTATTTCCCCGCTGCTGGTCCGGCAGGGACACGAGCTGTACCTGCTCAACCGCGGCAACCATCCGGAACAGATCCCCGAAGGCGCCCACCTGATCAAGGGGGATATCAGCGACGAAAAGGCCGTCGCCGCCCTGCTGGAAGGCCAGTACTTTGACTGCGTGGGCGAATTCATCGGCTTTGTCCCCGGGCAGGTAGAGCGGGACGTCCGCCTTTTCAAGGGCCGCTGCGGACAGTATATCTACATCAGCTCCGCTTCCGCCTATCACAAGCCCGTGCGGGATTTCCGCATCACCGAGGGCACAGCCCTGGCCAACCCCTACTGGGAATATTCCCGCAACAAGATCCGCTGCGAAGAATACCTTTTCGCCCAGTACCGGGAAAACGGCTTCCCCGTCACGGTGGTGCGCCCCAGCCACACCTACGGAAACAACAGCATCCCGGTGGCCATCCACGGCGCCAACGGCTCCTGGCAGGTCATCAAGCGCATCCGGGAAGGGAAGCCCGTCCTGCTGCCCGGCGACGGCACGTCGCTGTGGACCCTCACCTACAATACGGACTTTGCCGTTGCCTACGCCGGCCTGGTGGGCAACCCCCACGCCATCGGCGAAGCTTTCCAGATCACCTCCGACGAGTCCCTCACCTGGACGCAGATCCACGAAACCATCGCCCAGGCCCTGGGCACGACCCTCAAGCCCTATTATGTGTCCTCCTCCTTCCTGGCCGAAATCGCCCCCCAGTACGATTACCTGGGCGGCCTGATCGGCGACAAGGCCTGCAGCGTGGTCTTTGACAACCGCAAGGTCAAGCGGGCCGTCCCCGCCTTCCGCCCCGTGGTCAACTTTGACCGCGGCGTCCGCCTGGCGCTGGACCATATCCTGGCCCATCCGGAGCTGCAGCAGGAAGACCCGGTCTTCGACCGTTTCACCGACCGGGTCATCGAGACCCTGGAAAAGGCGAAACAGGAATTCCTGGCCAATCCATAATACATATCCGGTATCGTCAAAAGACCGCCCGGCCTGCTCGGCCGGACGGTCTTTGCCGTTGGACAAAATGTTTGTTCTTTACTTCACATAATCGATGGCGCTCTGCGCGGCGATGCGGCCGAAGATCACGATATCGGCCACGGCGTTGCCGCCCAGGCGGTTCCCGCCGTGCACGCCGCCGGTCACCTCACCGGCCGCGAACAGGCCGGGAATGGGCTTGCCTTCGGTGTTGATCACGCGGGCCGCGGTGTCGATCTTGACGCCGCCCATGGTATGATGGATGCCGGGAGCGATCTTGATGGCGTAGTAGGGCGGGGTGGTCAGGTCGGCGTTCATGCCGGTAGTGCGGCCGAACTGGGTATCCCGCTGGTTTTTGACCATCTCGTTCCAGTCCGCCAGGGTCTTGGCCAGCACGGCGGGGTCGATGCCCAGCTGCTCGGCCAGGCCTTCGATGGTGTCCGCCTGCACGGTCAGCCCGGTGGAGACGTATTTTTCAACGGCCTTCAGGTGGTCCCGCAGGTTCTGGTCGAAGATAATCCAGGCATACTGCCCTTCCTGCGCCAGTTCCGCCGCGGATACGGCGTCGCGGGTCAGCAGTTCGTTGGTGAAACGTTCGCCCTGCTGGTTCACCAGGATGGCGCCGTCCCCGCGGACGGATTCGGTGATCAGCATGGAGGTGGTCTGTTCGACGGTGGGGTGGAGCTGGATCTGCTCGATATCCACCAGGGCGGCGCCCAGGGCCTGGGCCATCACGATGCCGTCGCCGGTGGCGCCGGGGGCGTTGGTGGTCACGGTGCCCTTGAGGTCGGGCCGGTACTGGGTGTACATGTCTTCATTGGCGCCGAAGCCGCCGCTGGCCAGGATAACGGCCTTGCAGCGGAAGAGGTAGTTGGCGTCGGCCCCTTCGGCCTTCACGCCGCAGATCCTGCCTTCCTCATCCACAAGCAGTTCGGTGGCCTTGGTGTTGAGCATCACCTCTACGCCCAGTTCAGCGAGCTTGGCGGAGAAGCGGTCCACCAGGTAGTTGCCCACGCCGGAGCCGTCCGCCG
>CAMJXZ010000212.1 GCA_946409855.1 uncultured Clostridia bacterium
GCGGATGTTGCGGATCTGAAACAGGCTGCTGTGCAGCACCAGATAAACCAGCGCCAGGGCCGCGGCGCTGCCCAGGAGATACAGAACCGGGTATCTTTTCCTTCCGCCCGAACGGATAGTGCTGCGGTTGACGGTGCTGGACTTCCTGCGCTTCCTTTGGGCGGGCTCGGCCGGAATAAACTCCGGGAAGGGCTCCTCCTGCGTTTCCTCCATCTGCTGCTGGACGGGCCGGTAATAGGCGCTCTGCGGGTCCAGCGGGTCGTAATTGCCGTAGGGCTGACCGTCTGACGGCTGCTGCCTTCTCATGCCCGCACCATCTTCCGGACCAGTTCCTTGAACCGTTCGCCCCTTTCCTCAAAGCAGGTGAACATGTCAAAGGACGCGCAGGCGGGGGAGAGGAGGACGCAGCCGCCCGCCTGCGCTGATTGACGGGACAGGGAGACCGCCTCTTCAAAGGAGGCGGCGCGGAGGATGCGGGCAACGCCTGCCGCCCGCAGCTCCTTTTCCAGCTGGTCGGCGGTGGCGCCCAGGAGGACCAGCCGGTCGATCTGCGGAGATTCGGCGATGTGCCGGGCCAGCTCCGCGAAGGAAACATGCTTGTCATAACCGCCCAGGATCAGCACGGTGGGCGCTGTCATGGTATCGATGGCCTTGATGGTGGAGTCCGCGTTGGTGCCCTTGGAATCGTTGATGTAGCGGACGCCGTCCACGGTGGCCACGTATTCGATGCGGTGCTCCACCCCCCGGAAGGTGCGCAGGGTCTGCGCGATGACCCCGGCGGGAACGCCCAGGGCAAAGGCCGTCATGGCGGCCGCCATCGCGTTTTCCAGGTTGTGCGGGCCGGGAATATAGACGTCCTTGGCGGGGCAGATCGCGGTTTCTTTTCCGTCCCAGCGGATCACGATCTCTCCGTCCCGTACGAACGCGCCGGGCAGATCCACGCGCCTGCGGCTGAACCAGGCCACCCGGGCGGGCAGGCCTTCGGCCATCCGCGCGCAGATGGGGTCGTCCGCGTTCAGCACGGCAACGTCGTCCGCCGTCTGCCGGTTAAACACCCGGCGCTTCATGGCGATGTAATTGTCCATCGTGTAATGGCGGATCAGATGGTCCTCCGTGACGTTGAGGACGGCGGCCACGCGGGCGTGGAAGGTATCGATGCTTTCCAGCTGGAAGGAAGAGATCTCGGTGACCAGCATGTCGCCGGGCCGGCTCTGCATCGCGGTCTGGGACAGGGGCAGGCCGATGTTGCCGGACACGTAGGCGGTATGGCCGGCCGCTTTCAGGATCTCCCCCAGCAGGGTGACGGTGGTGGTCTTTCCGTTGGTGCCGGTGATGCCGATCATGACCCCCTGGGCCTGCTGAAAGGCGAACTCCAGCTCCCCGATGGTGTACAGGCCGCGCTTCTGCGCTTCCAGCACCACGGGGGCGTCGATGGGCACGCCGGGGCTGATCAGCAGGGCGTCCGCCCCGTCGAGCAGCGGTACCGGGTCCTCGCCCAGGTGCCATTCGGCCCGCGTCCCTTCCAGGCAGGCAAGCTGATCGCCCAGGGCTTCCCGGTTTTTCCGGTCGTTCAACAGGGGAAACGCGCCCAGCCGCAGCAGCAGCCTGGACGCGTCAACACCGCTGCGGGCCATACCGACCACCAGCACGCGCTTTCCTTGATAATCAAACGGTGACTGTGTATTCATAAAAGGCGCTCCTTAACGGGCGAAGAAGGGGGACATCATCCAGATGCCCAGCAGAGAGGTAAGGACGGTCACGCAGGCGTACATCCGCACGATCTGCTTTTCCGTCATGTTGCACAGCTCAAAATGGTGATGGATCGGGGACATTTTAAACAGCCGCTTGCCGTGGGTGAGCTTGAAATAGCCCACCTGCAGCATCACGGATACGGAAGACATGACGCAGGTAAAGCAGAACAGCAGCATCGGGAACTGGCATTTGGACAGCATCCCCACGCCGACCATCATGCCGCCGATGAACATGCTTCCGGTATCCCCCATGAAGATCTGGGCGGGATAGTGGTTGAACTTCAGGAAGCCGAGGACCGCGCCGCACAGGGCCAGGCAGCCGGTCAGCATGAGGCTGCGCGAGATCTCGCTGACCCCGGGCAGGGCGTTCAGGGCGAAAACGGCCGCGCCGAAGCCCAGCATCCCGACAAACGTCACCGAGGACAAAAGCCCGTCCAGCCCGTCCTGGAGGTTGGCGCTGTTGGTCATGAACATGACCGCCAGGGTCATCACCGGGATATAGAAGATCCCCAGGTCCCAGGTGTTCCGGGTGAAGGGCAGCATGATGTCATGCCCGACGTAAAAATAGCAGTAGACCGAAAAAACCAGCCCCACAAAGAGCTGCCCGATGAGCTTCTGCTTTGGGGACAGGCCGTCGTGGCGCTTTTTGACGTCCTTGATGTAGTCGTCCGCAAAGCCGATGGCCATGGAGCCCAGGGTGATGAACAACAGCGGGAACAGCGGGTGCGTGAGGGAAAAGACGGGCTGCCTGAGCCTGATCAGCATGTACAGCCCGCCCAGCAGGAGGACAAGCGCGGTGATCCCGCCGATCAGGATGCCGCCCATGTTGGGCGTTCCCTGCTTCTGCTGGTGCTTCGGGCCCAGCTCATAGATGGTCTGGCCCAGCTTCATGGCCCGAAGGCGGGGCAGGAGTCTTGGCATCAGCAAAAGCATCAGCACCGCCGGCAGGATCAGTACGATCAATATATACCACCACATAAACATGGCTCCTTACTGTTCTTTTTTCATTTCGGCCAGCAGCTGCTGCACGACGGCCTTTTCATCGAAGGGATGCTTGATCCCGTTGATTTCCTGATAGGTTTCGTGCCCTTTGCCGGCCAGGACGACGATGTCCCCCTCCCGGGCCGTCTTCAGCGCGTGGCGGATGGCCTCCCGCCGGTTTTCGATGACGGTGTAGCTGCCGCTCGTTTTTTTGATGCCGCTTTCCACCGCCCTGAGGATGAGGAACGGGTCCTCGGTGCGGGGGTTGTCGCTGGTCAGGATGGAATAATCCGCCAGCGTGCCGGCGATCTCGCCCATGATGGGGCGCTTGCCGTGGTCCCGGTCGCCGCCGCAGCCGAACAGGACGATGACCCGCCCGCGGGCAAAGGTGCGCACGGTGCTCAGGATGTTTTCCAGGGCGTCCGGGGAATGGGAATAATCCAGGATCACCTTGTAGGGGGTATGGGTGTCCAGCAGCTCCGCCCGGCCGGGAACGCCCTGGATGGTGCGCAGCGCCTCGGTGATCACCTTGGGGTCCAGCCCCTGGTTAAGACACACGGCGGCGGCGGACAGGGCGTTGTAGACGTTGAACATGCCGGTCAGCTTCAGGGAGACCGGATAATCGTCCATATTGAGCACCCGCATGGTGAAGCGGACGCCCTCTTCGGAAATCTCGATGTCGTGGGCGGATACGTCCACGCTGTGGGCGATGCCGTAGGTCATGAAGGGCACGTCCATCTGGCTGATGATCTGCTGGGAGCGTTCGTCGTCGGCGTTCAGGACGGCGTTGTCCAGCCAGCGGGAACGGAAAAAGCTCTTCTTGCAGTCAAAATACCGGTCCATCGTGCCGAAGAAATCCAGATGGTCCTGGGACAGGTTGGTGAAGCAGCCCGTCGCGAAGTGCATGCCTTCCAGCCGGTGCAGGGCGATGGCGTGGGCGGAAACCTCCATCACCACGTAATCGGCGCCCTCGTCCGCCATCATGCGCAGGGTTTTGTGCAGGTCGATGGGGTCGGGCGTGGTCAGCCCGGCCTTGATCAGCTTGTCCCCGATGCGGCTGCCGATGGTGCCGATCAGCCCGCATTTGGCCCCGGCGGCTTCCAGGATGCCCTTCACCAGGTAGCTGGTGGTGGTTTTGCCCTTGGTGCCGGTCAGGCCGATGATCTTCATTTCCCGGTCGGCATGGCCGTAAAACTCGGCGGCGGCCAGCGCCATGGCGACGCGGCTGTTTTCGACGACCAGCTGCGGGACGGCGATATCTTCCAGCGGGCGCTCCACCACCAGGGCGGCGGCGCCTTTTTCCACCGCCTGCCGGGCGAAGCGGTGCCCGTCGAAGGTGGAGCCGGAAATACAGAAAAAGAGACCGTCGGAGACCGTCAGTCTGCTGTCCATGAACAGTTCCCTGATCTCGATATCAGGGCAGGAGGATGCTTTCGCGCCGATGCTTTCGGCCAAACGAGTCAGTTTCATCGATGAAGATTCCTCTCAGAGAAAAGAATGATCCCGGATTTGCATAAGGAAGCCCGGAGGGGGAGCCCTTCGGATATCAGGCATGTACGGTTCTTTTGCCGGTCCGGCGGGAACGCTGTTTCCGCTGGACCGCGGGGCCGCTGAACAACCCCAGACCTTTCTATATTACAAGGGAAAGCTGCCGGTGTCAATGGCCGGCAGCGGATAATCCTGTTTTATGCTCGTATGGGCGGGGGTTCGGCGCGGTGATATTGTAGGTTTCCGTCTCGTTCTGCGGCACCATGCCCAGCACCTGGAGCGCTTCGTAATCGATGCGGGTGCTTTCGTTCTGCAGCTGGATTTTGAAATCCAGCTCCTTGTTTTCGGCCGCCAGGGAATTGATCGAGTCGTTCAGGCGGTTGACGTCCAGCGCCATCCGGCTGATCTGCCGGGCGCGGACCTGGTAGATCACCACCATGGCCAGCACGACGGCAATCAGCAGGATGCCCGCCTGCAGGAGGGTGAAGCCGGGGGTCCAGGCCCGCTTTTTCAGGTGCTCGTCTTCGGCGCCGCCCGCATAGATCTGCTGCTCCGCGCCGGCGGTGGCGTCCAGGATCTGCACGGAATCCAGCACGTCATACTGGTCGGACAGCGTGGCGTGGAACCCTGCCTGGGAGTAGTTCGCTCCTCTTGCCAAAGACATACAATCACCTCATTTGAACGGATGGACCGGGCCTGCAATCATCAGACCGGAAAGGGGACGGGCGGGGCGGGACGCCTCAGCTCCTGCCGCGTTGCTGCAGCTCCGCGATAAAGGCGAGCGGATCCGGGAAATCCTGGGCGAACAGCTCGTCCTCGCGTTCGCCGGCCTCAGCGCTGACGATGCGAATATAGGTTTTCGCGCCGCTGATTTCCACGTCGCGGACGCCGTCCAGATATTTGGAACGGATTTTCTGGGGCAGCAGCAGCCGGCCCTGCAGGTCGGTCTCGCTGTCCTTGTAGCTGTATTTGCTGAACTGGTTGATCAGGCGGATCGCCCGGGCGTCCAGGTCGGCCAGGGCTTCGAGCTTTTCTTCCTGGCGGATCCATTCCCGGGCGGGGTATACGGCGATGGCCTGAAAATCAGGCGTGGGGGCGACGACGAAGCTCGCCCCGAGTTCTTCACGGAAAGTGGCGGGAATGATCAGACGGCCTTTGGCGTCGATGCCGTGGGTGTAGCTGCCTGAGAACAGGCAGCGGGATTGATGGTAGAGGCTCTGGTAATCCGCTGCCGCCGGGGCTTCGCTGCCCTGGTCCTGGGCCTGGGGTCGGCCTTGCGCACCGTCCTGCTTCTCCTGGTCCGGCATCTGATCACCACACAATCTGCCATAAAATCTCCACTTTCGTGTTCACTGCCACCATTTTAACCCACTTTTTGGCAGTTTTCAAGTTCCTGTTTTCGATTGCCCTTTTTTTGATTCCCAACTTTTGCAACTTTTGGGGTTCTGCCGGAAAAACAAAAGAAAAGAATCCGCGCGCTGCGCACGGGCAGACGCGCGGATTCGGACGGATCGGGATTCAAAATTGTGCAACATGCACATAATATGAATCTAATATTAGTTCATAACGACGAAATTTTGCTGTCATATTTTTTGGGAATCGGGAAACGGTCCGGGCCTTGCTTTCCGATGCCGGGCAGCCCGGAAGGACTGCCGGATGAGGGAAAGGGAACGGCCCGAAAAACAAAAAACCGGCCTGAACGGCCGGTAAAAACAGATGCGCTGCGGTTACGCGCTCATGCTGGTCACGGACAGGTGATCCACG
>CAMJXZ010000213.1 GCA_946409855.1 uncultured Clostridia bacterium
GGCTCATGTTGGTATGCATGCCGCTGCCGTTGATGCCGAAGACCGGCTTGGGCATAAAGGTGGCGTGCAGGCCGTTTTTCTGCGCCAGGGTCTTGACCGCCAGCTTGAAGGTCATGATGTTGTCCGCAGCGGTCAGCGCGTCGGCGTACTTGAAGTCGATCTCGTGCTGGCCGGCGGCGACCTCGTGATGGCTGGCTTCGATTTCAAAGCCCATCTGCTCCAGCGCCATGCAGATTTCACGCCGGGTGCTCTCCCCGTGGTCCAGGGGGCCCAGGTCAAAGTAGCCCGCTTCGTCGCCCGTCGTGGTGGTGGGCCTTCCCTGCTCGTCCGTCTGGAAGAGGAAAAACTCCATCTCCGGCCCGACGTTGAAGGAATAGCCCATCTCCGCCGCGCGGGCGAGCACCCGCTTGAGCACCCCGCGGGGATCGCCCGTAAAGGGCGTTCCGTCCGGGTTGTACACATCACAGATGAGGCGCGCCACCTTCCCATGCTGGGGCCGCCAGGGCAGGATGGCGAAGGTGTCCAGGTCCGGCCGCAGGTACTGGTCGCTCTCGTTGATGCGCACAAAGCCTTCGATGGAGCTGCCGTCGATCATGATCTGGTTGTTCACAGCCTTTTCAATCTGGCTGGCGGTGATGGCCACGTTTTTGAGCTGGCCGAAA
Organism: uncultured Clostridia bacterium; assembly: GCA_946409855.1. Lineage (GTDB taxonomy): Bacteria > Bacillota > Clostridia > Christensenellales > Aristaeellaceae > UBA4246. The sequence continues at coordinate 663 of CAMJXZ010000213.1, forward strand.
ATATCCGTAAACTGCATGCGGATGAATTCCACATCGCCTTCCCGCACCATCCGGATGATGTCTTCCTTCGAATACTTGCTCATGGCGAAACCTCCTTTAAAATCAAAAAACAGGCAGACGGAGCTACTCAACAGACTCCCTTGCCTTGTTTGCCGTAAATATATCACCCGGAGGCACGCTTGTCAATCGTTTTGAAAGATCAATAATGTTTTCCTGCTGTTTTTTCGGAAGAATCGTGCTTTTCTTCATTAAATATGCAATTTTCCAAAATGAAAATTTCAAATTGTGCCTATTGACAGACGGATTATCAGGTGGTAAGATGCAACCAGTTTCATACCTCAAAGCGTTGCGGAAGCAGAGTACCCTGACAGCGCGGCATCCAAGAGAGCGGGCGGCGGTGCGAATCCCGTATGAGCCTTCAGGCGAAGAACCCTTCCAAGCCCAAACCCAAAGGCACGGTCCGAGTAGGGGCGGCGTGAAACGGCGGCACGTTACAACCGCCGGGGCTTGACGGGAGCAAGGGCGTTCCCAAGAGCCTGACAAAGAAGCAAATCAGGTGGCACCACGGAGCGGCGGCCTTCGTCCTGAAATATCGGAACGAATGCCGGCCGTATCTTTAGGAGGTGCCTTTTTATGTGTTCCATTTTCGGCGTGACGAGCAAAAGCATCCCTGTGGAAAAACTGAAGGAAGGTTTTGAACGCACCGTTTCCCGCGGCCCGGACATGAGCCGGTTTGAGGAAATCCCCTGCGGATACCTGGGTTTTCACCGTCTGGCCATCATGGGGCTGGACGAGCGGGGGATGCAGCCCTTTCATCTGGATCATGATGCGGTGGTCTGCAACGGGGAGCTCTACGGCTTCCGCCCCCTGCGGGACCGGCTGCTGGCGAAATACGAACTGAACAGCCAGTCCGACTGTGAGATCCTGCTGCCGCTCTATCATGAGTACGGCGTGGAGATGTTCAAAACCCTGGACGCGGAATTTGCCCTGATCCTGTGGGACGGGGAGCGGAAAAAGCTCATCGCCGCCAGGGACCCCATCGGCATCCGCCCCCTGTACTACGGGCGTCTTCCGGACGGGGAATGGGCCTTTGCCAGCGAACCGAAAAACCTGACGGGCCTGTGCGGGACCATCCTGCCTTTTCCGCCCGGGCATTACTGGATGGACGGGCAGTTCTTTCAGTACGCCGACCCGGCCTATGTCGGCTATTTCACCATGAAGACGGAAGAGGAGGTCTGCGCGAAGCTCCGCCGGCTGCTGACGGACGGCGTGCAGAAACGGCTGGACGCCGACGCGCCCGTGGGCTTCCTTCTTTCCGGCGGGCTGGATTCCTCCCTGGTATGCGCCATCGCCCAGACGATGCTGGGTAAGCCTATCCGCACCTTCGCCATCGGCATGGATATCGACGCCATCGACCTGAAATACGCGAGAATGGCCGCGGATTACATCGGCAGCGAACACACCGAGGTCATCATCTCCGAAAAGGATGTGATCGAAGCGCTGCCCGTCGTGGTGGAGCTGCTGGGCACCTGGGACATCACCACCATCCGGGCCTCCATCGGCATGTACCTGGTGTGCAGATGGATCCATGAGCACACGGATATCCGGGTGCTGCTGACGGGTGAGATTTCCGATGAGCTGTTCGGCTACAAGTACACGGACTTTGCGCCTTCGGCCGCCGCGTTCCAGGAGGAAGCGGAGAAGCGCATCCGGGAGCTGCACGTCTACGACGTGCTGCGGGCGGACCGCTGCATTTCCGTCAACAGCCTGGAGGCCCGGGTCCCCTTCGGGGATCTCAAGTTCGTGCGCTACGCCATGAGCATCGACCCGGAGCTCAAGATGAACACCCACGGCATGGGCAAGTACCTGATCCGCAAGGCCTTCGCGGACGATCATATCCTGCCGGACGAAATCCTCTGGCGGCAGAAAGCGGCCTTTTCGGACGCCGTGGGCCATTCCATGGTCAACGATCTGAAAGCTCTGGCGGAAAGAACCTATTCCGACAAGGAATTTGAGGAGCGGGCGTCGAAATATGACTACTGCCGCCCCTTTACCAAGGAAAGCCTTTTGTACCGGGAACTGTTTGAGCGGGATTATCCGGGCCAGGCGCGCATGATTCCGGACTACTGGATGCCCAATAAATCCTGGCCCGGCTGCGACGTGGACGACCCCTCCGCCCGGGTGCTGAGCAACTACGGCGCCAGCGGGGAGTAACGCCGGGCGGACCGGGGGCCGGTCGGGAAGAGATGGAGAGAAGGATCCTATGCAATTCAGGGAGTACGGTGCGGACAGACCGGAAACGATCATGCTGCTGCACGGCGGCGGTTTGTCCTGGTGGAATTACCGGAAAGAAGCGGAACTGCTTATGCGGGATTACCATGTGATCCTGCCCATCCTGGACGGACACGCCGGGAGCGACTGTCCGTTTACCTCGATCGGGGACAACGCGGCCCGCGTCATCTCATATATTGACGACTGCCTGGGCGGGTCCGTGCTGCTGCTGGGAGGGCTGTCTCTGGGCGGGCAGGTGCTGCTGGAAATGCTGTCCCGGCGGAAGGGCCTGTGCCGCTTAGCGCTGGTGGAAAGCGCGATGGTGATCCCTTCCCCGGTCACCCGCGCGCTGATCGGCCCGGCGTTCGGGAGCAGCTACGGCCTGATCAAAAACGAACGCTTCGCGCGCCTGCAGTTCAGGTCCCTGCATATGGAGGACAGCCTGTTCGACGATTACTACCGGGATACCTGCGCCGTCTCCAGGCAGGACATGATCGCGTTCATGAAAGCCAATACTGCCTACGCGCTGAATCCTTCCGCGGCGGATTGCGGGGCTTCGATCCGCCTTTATATCGGGGAGAAAGAAACCAGAGGGATCAGGCGTTCTTATGAGGCGCTCCTGAAGGCGCTGCCGGGAAGCCGGGGGACGATCCTGAAGGGGCTGTATCACGGTGAGTTTTCATTGAACCATCCGCAGGATTATGTACATCAGGTCCGTGAGATCCTCAGGGAGCAGCCGGGCCATGCGTCCAGCAAAAAGGAGGAGAGGCTATGACCGGCCCGCAAACCGTACTGATTCTGGACTTCGGCGGCCAGTACACCCAGCTCATCGCCCGGCGCGTGCGGGAAAACAGCGTGTATTCCGAAGTGGTGCCCTGGAGCATGCCCGCCCGCGAAATCGCCGCCCGGAAACCCGCCGGCATCATCCTGTCCGGCGGTCCGTCCAGCGTCTGCGACCCGGACGCGCCCCACTGCGATCCGGCTGTCTTTGATCTGGGCGTGCCCGTGCTGGGTATCTGCTATGGCATGCAGCTGACCGCGCAGCTGCTGGGCGGCCGTGTGGAGCGCGCCGGGGAGCGGGAATACGGCCGGGTCACCGTCCGCATGCGGGAGGATGCCGGCCTGCTTCGCGGCATGAAGCCGGCTTCCTCATGCTGGATGAGCCATACCTGGCAGGTATCCCAATGCCCGCCCGGGTTCCGTCCCATCGCGGAGACGGACAGCTGTCCCGTCGCCGCCATGGCGGATGAGGAACGGCGGGTTTACGGCGTCCAGTTTCACCCGGAAGTGACGCACACCGAGGAAGGAAAACGGCTGCTGCGCAATTTCCTCTACGGCGTCTGCCGCTGCGCGGGGGACTGGAACATGAGCGCCTATATAGAAACCGCCGTCCGGCAGATCCGGGAAACGGCTGGGGAAAACGGCACGGTGCTCCTGGCCCTGTCCGGCGGGGTGGATTCATCCGTCGCCGCGGCCCTGATTTACCGGGCCATCGGCAGCCGCCTGACCTGCGTGTTCGTGGACCACGGCCTTTTGCGCAAGGGAGAAAGCGGGCAGGTCTGCCATGTGTTCAGCCATCTGTTCCCGGTGCGCTTCATCCGGGCCGACGCGGCGGACCGGTTCTTTGCCGACCTGAAGGGCGTCACCGAGCCGGAAGAAAAACGGCACATCATCGGCCGGGACTTTATTGAGGTGTTCCGGGAGGAAGCGCGGAAGCTGGGCAGGCTGGATTATTTTGCCCAGGGCACCATCTATCCGGATGTGATCGAAAGCGGCCAGGGGACCGGTGCCGCCGTGATCAAAAGCCACCACAACGTGGGCGGTCTGCCCGGGGAACTGGGCTTTACGGAACTGATCGAACCCCTGCGGATGCTGTTCAAGGACGAGGTGCGGGCATTGGGCGAAGCCCTGGGGCTTCCCCGGGAACTGGTCTGGCGCCAGCCCTTCCCCGGCCCCGGCCTGGCGATCCGGGTGATCGGAGAAGTGACGCCGGAAAAGGCCGCGATCGTCCGGGAAAGCGACGCCATCTTCCGGGAGGAAATCGCCAAAGCCGGCCTGGACCGGCAGGTCAGCCAGTATTTTACCGTCCTCACCGGCGTGCACAGCGTGGGCGTCATGGGGGACGAGCGCACCTATGATTATGTGATTGCCCTCCGGGCCGTCGTCACGGACGACTTTATGACCGCCGACTGGGCGCGCCTGCCCTATGACCTCGTCGCCAAAGTATCCGCCCGGATCGTCAACGAAGTCCCGCACGCCGGCCGCGTGGTGCTGGACGTGACCACCAAGCCCCCGGCCTCGGTGGAGTGGGAATGAGATCCTGAAATACGAATCTGCTCATTTCACAATAGTTTTCGTCTTCTCCTATGTGGTTCTGATAAAGAAATGATAAAGTTTTCCGTAAAAGGGTCACATCATCCCCGTACCCGGTGGTTGTGGGGTTGAGTACCTGAAAACGGAAAACGGAATCAGGTTAAATTACAGATTTTTATGATTCAGCCCTCCGCTGTGGATTGATCATCCGCAGATCGGAGGGCTTTTTATGTCAGTCTTTATTCTTTAGTTTTGACCACGTTTGGAACGAGTGGGTTCTTCAGGTGGAACCGGAGCACGGATGCTGGTATCGTCAAACGCAGGATAATGATACCGCCAGCGGTCATAATCCTCTTTCGTGATTTCTCCTGTCTTCAACTTGGCAGACTGCTCCTGCCAGGCACGGAGCCGCTGCTCAAGATCAGAGGCATGAATACCTCCATCAAAGATCTCCGCACGAAGACAGATCAGACCATCCACATTCGTGATGCGAAGCAGCTTGCGATCCTCCAACGCAAAAAGCGTGTGCATCAGTCCATCCATCGTGTCTATATCCGGCACAGCAATCGCTTGGGGAGAAACATCCAGCACTTCAGCAAGCTGAGCAGTCAGTTCCGCTTTGGGCGTTCGATCTTCAGATTCATACTGCGCCAAACGAACATCAGCAGAGTTTGGAGGAAAACCCAACATAAGTCCCAGATACTTCTGCGTCATCCCCCGTAA
>CAMJXZ010000214.1 GCA_946409855.1 uncultured Clostridia bacterium
CGGTTTCCTCGATGAAATACAATATTTACGCACGATCATTTAGCATTTTTATCTGATCTTAGTATTATTCACTGTAATGATCCGGCAGGTCGTTTTCGTACATCACCGTGTCTCCCGCCCGGAGCATCGGGCGAAGGAGACCGACAGCCTCGTCAAAGGACGCGCAGACAAAGATGTTTTCCTCCGGGAAGCCTTTCTGCCGGAGGCCCTCGGCGATCGGCGCGGTGTGTTTTTTGCCGACGAGGAAAACCAGATTGGCGCTGTCCGCGATCACTTCGCCGAATTCCCGGTTGAACTCCGCTTCCTTTTCCCCCAGCTCCACCATGCCGGGCGTCACGATGATCCGCCGTCCCGGGAAGAGGGAGAGCACCCGAAGCGCTTCCTTGGAGGAGGTGGGGTTGGTGTTGAACGCGTCGTCGATCACCGTGACGCCGCCGGCGGCGGAAACGATCTGCAGCCGGTGCTCCACCGGGGTCAGCGCGGCGATGCCGGCCTGAATCTGCCGCGGAGACAGCCCCAGGTCCGCCGCCACGGCGGCCGCGCAGAGGATGTTGCTGATGTTGTGCGCGCCCAGCAGCAGGGTAGAACAGGCGAGCCTGGTCCCGTCCCCCAGGCACAGCGTAAACGAACTGCCGTCCGGGCCGACGGTCACATCCTCCGCCCAGGCCGCGGAACCGGGTACGCCGACCAGCCGCTTGGGCTTTTCCGTCTTTTCAAAGAGGCCTGTGACGATGCCGCCGTCGTTCACAAAATACGCCGTACCGTCCTTAGGGAGCGCTTCGATCAGGTCATACTTGGTCCGGATGATGTTGTCGATGGTTTTGAAGGTGTCCAGATGCTGGGGGCCGACGCTGGTCAGGATACCGATCGTGGGATGCACCAGGCTGCACAGCTCTTTGATATCCCCCACGTGGCGGGCGCCCATTTCCCCGATAAACACCTGATGGGCAGGCGTCAGCCGTTCCCGGATGACGCGGGTCAGGCCCATGGGGGTATTGAAGCTGGCGGGCGTCGCCAGCACGTTGTATTTCTGGGAAAGCACCGTCGCCAGGATGAACTTGGTGCTGGTTTTGCCGTAGCTGCCGGTGATGCCGATGCGGATCAGCCGGTCGTTGGCCAGCAGCTTTTTCCGCGCGTCGGCGAAATAAGCGTATTGGATGGCCTTTTCCAGCGGCCAGACCAGCAGGCCGCCCAGCGCCGTCCACAGCGGAAGCCCCAGCGGGATCAGCGCGTAAACGGCGTAAAACCAAAAGCCCTTTCTGCCCGCGCAGAAAAGAAAGTACAGCGCGCAGCTCAGCCCGAGCAGCACCAGAAAAAGCGCCGCGTACAGCCGCCAGACCCTGGGCGTCACGACAAAGGGCTTTTTTTCCTTGCCTTTTTTCAGAGCCTGAAGCGTCATGCGCGCGCAGACGGCCGTCAGCATGCAGGCGATCATCGGCAGCAGGATCCCGAGCGCCCTGCCGCCGGTACCGGGCTTGCTCTGGTACCAGGGCTCCGTCACGGCCAGCAGGACGACCGCCGCGAGCACCGCGCCGCTCAGCGTCAGTCCCGGGGCAAACGCCTTGTCCCACTGGCGGGACAGGGTCCTGAAATAACCCTGGAACTGATAGCTTTCCAGCTGGAAATAGTGAACCGCCCGCCTGCTGACGGCCAGCGTCCCGGCGATGGCTGTCAGCACCACCAGGACCCTCGCGAATACCGGAAAGAAATCCATGTAAGAAAGCTCCTTTTATAAGGTCAGGAAAGAGCGGACAATGGTCAGAAAGCGCGGCCATTCCCGGAGATAGGCGAAATGATCCCCGTTTTCAAAGACGACCAGACCGGCGTCCGGGATCTCCTTTTCCATCTTCTGCCCCATCCACAGAGGCGTTTCGGTATCCTTCTCCCCGAACACCAGGAGGGTCGGCGCCCCGATCTTCGCAAGACGGTCGGACAGGTCCTCGTTGACGATTTTCACGAAGGTCTGCCGCATCATCGGGGAAAGGGCCAGATAATCCGGCGAGCCGTGCTTCTGCCGTTCCGCCTCCAGCAGTTTTTCCATCGGCCCCCTGAGGCCGGGCAATGCGCCCAGGCGGCTGATGAGCGCTTTCTTTTTCTGGTACTCCTCGCTCTTTTTCTTCTGCTCCGGCGTCTGCGGCTTGCGGATACCGGCCGCCCCGGTCAGCACCATGCGGCCGACATGTTCCGGATAGCGCGCCGCCAGGTCGATGGCCACCCGGGCGCCGAAAGAATGGGCGATGAGATCGGCGGGGCAAATCCGGAGCCGGTCCATCAGCGCGGCCGTCATATCGGTAAAATCGGCCACGCCCCAGGGAACCGGCGGTTCCTCTGATTCGCCGTGGGCGGGAAAATCGATCGCCGTCACCAGCCGGTCCCGGGAAAGGTCCTTCATGACCGGCTCAAAATGCCGGATTGAACAGCCCCAGCCGTGCAGCAGCAGGACCGGCTTCCCGCCGGCGCCCGCCTGCTCCGCGTGAATCCTGACGCCATTGATTGTAATATCCAAGGGCTACCTCCCGAAGGGAAAAAAAATATACCGGCATTTCTGCGTGGACCCGGAGCACATGATCCGGTAAGGCTCCGGCACCGGCACGATGGATTCCAGCACGCAGCCCAGCGCTTCACAGGTGCGGCGGGATGCCCAGTTATCGGTGTCCGTGGTGATCACCACGCTGTTCAGGCCTTCCTCCCGCATCACGTGGTTCAGCAGCCTGCAGGCCTGCAAGGCATAGTGATGCCCCCGGTACGGCGCGTCGATCCGGTAACCGATGTGCCCCAGGTAGTACAGCCCCGGGCTTTCCCCCAGGCGCAGGCTGATGTACCCGATCTTTTTGAGGGAATGCCGCTTATAAATATGAAAGAGATATCCGTCCTCGATCCCGCATTCCGCGTCATACAGATCGTAATTGGTCAGCCGCAGAACGATCTGCTCGTTGTGCAGGGAGGAGCCGCTGAGCAATGATAGCAATGACATACGTTGATCCGCTCCCGGACAGTTGTAACGAACATACCGGGCAGCCAGAACCGCCCGGTATGCAAATAGGCCGCGGCGCTCGCGCCGCATCGGACCCGGTGATTATTTGGCCGCCGTCACCAGCGCCAGGGTGTCGCGGGCGATCGCCAGTTCTTCGTTGGTGGGGATGATCAGGATGCGGACCTTGCTGTCCGGCGCGGAAACGTCCGCCTCGACCCCGCGGATCTTGGCGTTCTTTTCGTAGTCCATCTTCGCGCCCAGGAATTCAAAGCCGGTCATGACGCGGGCGCGCAGGGCGGCGTCGTTTTCACCGATGCCGGCGGTGAAGGAAATCACGTCCACCCCGTGGAGCACGGCGGCGTACGCGCCGATGTATTTGCGGATGCCTTCCACCAGCATGTCGATGGCGATCTGCGCGTCCTCGTTGCCCTGCTCGGCGGCGGCGGCGACTTCACGCATGTCGGAGCTGACGCCGGAAATGCCCAGCAGGCCGCTCTTCTTGTTGCAGATGTTCAGCATTTCGTTGACGTCGATGTGATCCCGGTTGCAGATATACTGCACCACCGCCGGGTCCATGGAACCGCAGCGGGTGCCCATCATCAGGCCTTCCAGCGGCGTGATGCCCATGGAAGTATCCACGCACTTGCCGCTGTTGATGGCGCAGATGGAGGAACCGTTGCCCAGGTGGCAGTTGATGATGCGCAGGCCTTCCGGCTTGACGCCCAGGAATTCAGGGATGCGGCCGGCCACATAGCGGTGGGAGGTCCCGTGGAAGCCGTAGCGGCGGACCTTCAGGCGGGTGTAATAATCCTTGGGCACGCCGTAGCGGTAGGCCTTGGGGGGCATGGTCATATGGAAAGCGGTATCGAACACGGCCACCATGGGCGTGTTGGGCATGACCTCGCGGCAGGCGCGGATGCCGGCCAGGTTGGCGGGGTTGTGCAGCGGGCCCAGCGGGATGTTCTCTTCGATGGCCGCTTCCACTTCGGGCGTCACGATCACGGACTCGGTGAAGTTCGGACCGCCGTGCAGCACGCGGTGGCCGACCGCGCCGATCTCGTCCATGGACTTGACCACGCCGTGTTCCGGATCGGTCAGCGCGTCGAGCATCATCTGGGTGGCGATTACGTGGTTGTCGATCTTCTTTTCGACGACGAACTGCTTGCCGTCCCACTTATGGGTGAGCTTGCCCATATCCAGACCGATCTTTTCCACCAGGCCCTTGGCCAGGGTGGATTCGGTATCCATATCGATCAATTGATACTTCAGGGAAGAAGAACCGGCGTTGACGATCAGAACTTTCATTTCTACATTCCTCCGATGTTCGGTTGATGCTCCGGTCGCGGGCTGTCCCGTTTCCGGGAGACACATGGTTGCACATTACAAGATATTATCTCACTTTTTTTCCGTTCCCGCAAGACAGAAATGCGGGAAAACAAAAACATTTTTATGACCGGGAACCGTTCATTCCCTGTTCAGCCCCGCTCCTTCCGGATGGCGTCGATCCGCTGGCTCAAAGTGGGATGGGAATATTCCAGCTTCACCAGCAGCGGATGGGGAGAAAGGTCACTGAAATTCTCCCGCGCCAGCTTTTTGAGGGAACTGATCAGCGCCTCTCCGCAGCCTTCCCGGACGGCCTGCCTGTCCGCCCGGTATTCCGCCCTGCGGGATAGACCGTTGGTCAGAAGGCCGAACAGCGGGGATACAAGGGCGAACTCCACGTTCATCACCAGGATCAGGGCAAAGCCGTAGTTGACGTTCTCAAAGCCGAAGGCCCGGAACAGCTCCGGCGTGCGGACGGTAAAAAAGGCCAGGATGCCCAGAACCAGCATCATGACAAAGCTCTGCAGCTGCCGCTTCAGCGTGTCCTTATTCAGACCGTGACCCAGTTCATGGGCGAACACCGCGCAGATCTCGTCCGGCGTCAGGGAATCCACCAGCGTATCGTACAGGACGATGGTCTTCATTTTGCCAAAGCCGGTAAAATAGGCGTTGCTTTTGGACGATCGCCGGGAAGCGTCCATCACCTGGATGGCCCGGACCTGATAGCCGTTTTTGGTCAGCAGCCGTTCAAGCTTTTCCCGCAGTTCTCCTTCCGGCAGAGGGGTAAACTTGTTGAACACCCGGCTCAGATACGGATACAGGAAGCTGATCCCCAGCGCCAGCACCGTCATCACAACCGCGAAAACGATGATCAGCCCGTCCCCCAGCCAAAGGTGCAGCCCCATCAGGATGGCGCCGACCGCCGTCATAATGATCAGCCCGATAAGGAAATTCTTGAGCTGATCCAGCCAGAAGGTCTTTTTTGTAGAGCGGTTGAAGCCGTATTTTTCCTCGATGCGCATGACATCGTAATACTCAAACGGCAGCAGCGCCGCGTCCGTCAGCGCCGATAAAAGCAATACCCCCAGCATCCGCATGAACAGCGTATCCGGAAAAAAGCCGGCAAACCAGGCGTACGCGTCGGCGGCCAGCAGGAGCAGCTCCGCCGCGAAGGCGGCCGTCTGCCGCCACATGTCCAGCCGGGCTTTTTCGGTATGGTACGCTTTCCATTGAAGGTAGGTCTCCCGGTCGTACACGTCCGCCACATTGGCCGGCAGCGGGCGGTCTTTGCCCGCCAGGCTCAGAGCGCTCAGCACCATACGGTACAGGTACACCAGCGCGAACGCCGCGATCACGATCCATTTGTAATGCATGGTTTTCCCCCTCCCCGGTCCCGTCCGGCGCCCGGCTTTTCTTTTCCCCGGCGGGATCAGACGCGGACGCACGCGAACCTGTTCCTGTTATATCCCGAAACATCCCGTTTGTCAACCTGCGCCGATTTTTTGGCGCCCCGGAAAGCCCCTGCCCCGGCATTGTCCCGATTCGGAAAAAGACGCTCAGACCCGGCGCGGGCCCCGCCCGGAATCATTTCAGAATGTTTTCTGTGCTTCTCCTGTTCACGGCAGATGGA
>CAMJXZ010000215.1 GCA_946409855.1 uncultured Clostridia bacterium
CTCACCCCTTCTGCCGCAGCATCCAGCTTCAAGAATTCATTGGTGGAGCAATAAGACGTCTGCACATATCCGCGGACAGAAAACAGAACCGACAAAAAACCGCAGAGCGTCATGCCCTGCGGGGGAATGTCTGTCTTTTTATGTTTGTCAGGTTCTGCCCGGATGCGCCGATGGTCCTTCTGCCGCTTCCCCTTTACGCCCGGAGGATATACGAGGAAACGATCTGCCCGATGTACGCGGTGTGGAAGTCCACGGCGTCCCCGTAAAAGCGCTCCCGGAGGCTTTCGGGAATTTGGGGCAGGGCCTGGTCCTGCCGGTACAGCACCCTGCACTCAAGCGTCAGGGGCGCTTCCAGGATGCCTGGCGTACGGATGATTTCCGGCTCGGCCAGGGTCAGGCGGGCGGCTTTTTCCTTGTCCACATCCAGCCCGGACTTTGAGCCGCAGACCCGGAAGATTTCCTTATCGAGCCGGCCTTCCACAGGCAGGGAGATGGTGAACTCGCCCGTCCTGTCCAGCTGCGAAAGGGTATAACGGCTCTGCCGCACGTAAACGGTGAAAGTGGGCAGGTTCCAGATCACGCCCAGATGGCCCCAGCCGATCACCATGCTGTTGAACTTTTCGGCGCGGGTGCTGAGGAGCACCTGCCCGTCCTGAAGCTGCTTTGCGATGTGTCCTGCGTAATCGAACGCCTGAATGGATTCTTTCATCTTCCTGTCCTCCCTGTTTCCGTTTGGAATGATGGATGGGCCGGGTCCGGAAAACAGATCACCGGCCGGCGCCTCCGGGCTGCCCGTTTCGCAGGCAGTATTCTTCCAGCGTCCAGCCGCGCTGCCGGATGATCCGCGCGGCCTCTTCCCCGACGTAGCGGTAGTGCCAGGGCTCGTAGGCGATGCCGGTGACGCCCTCTTTCCCCTTAGGGTAGCGGAGGATAAAACCGAAGTCCCAGCAGTGTTCCTGAAGCCAGGCGAACTGGGGCGTGTCCTCGAAGGTGCCGGTATCGTACCGGGCGGTCACGTCGAAGGCCAGGCCGGTTTCATGCTCACTGCAGCCGGGGGCCTGGGCGGTGCCGTCCTGCTGCTGAGCATAAAGCTCCGCCTGCCGGGCGCGGGAACGGTAGCCGCTGGTCAGGATGAAGCCGTTCATGTCCTCCTCTTCCGCTTTAAGGAACATGCGGTCGGCGGCTTCGAAGGCTTCCCGGGCCAGTTCGATTTCGCTGCCTGCCAGGAGGAAATGGCGCTTCTGTCCGTAAAGGTTGACCAGCTCCCCGGGCGTATAGTCCTCCGGCAGGGGATGATCGGCGTTGACCAGCAGCACCGGCGGGCCGGCCGGTTCATCCGTGGATGCCGGCGGCTGCCCCGGCCTGATCATCAGGAGGAGGACCGCCAGGCCGCACACCATCTGGACGGCCGCCGCCCAGAGCCATTTTCTGCGCATGAAAGGGACCTCTTTTTCACAGATTCCGCCGGCGCGGGCGGGTCATTTCAGGTTGATGAAGACCAGACCGATCAGGCAGATGATCACCCCGACGATCTTGTTCCAGGTCATGGGCTCCCGGTACAGCACATACCCCACGGCCAGCAGGACGGCGGCCAGCACGGCGCTCTGCACGATGAAGCCGGTGCTCACCTGCCAGCCGGCCTGGTAGGCGTAGATCCACCCGACTTCCAGCCCCGTGATCACGACGCCCAGGACAAAGGGCGCCCAGTTGAGCTTCTGGTATTCCCGGACCAGGCTTCCGCCCCTGCCCAGCGCGAAAAAGAGAACCAGGCTGATGACCGCCCCGATCAGGTAGGTGACCGTCAGGGAAGCGAACGGATCGACTTCCTTGGGGACTGATTTTGTGCAGATCTGATAGGCCACGTTGGAAAGCACCACCAGCGCGATCGGCCAGATATAAGAGAACATCGGTTTCCTCCGTTTTGGATGCGCGCGGCGTTTTCACCAGACAAACGGGATCAGCCTGTAACGGACGCGCTTGCAGTATTCGGTATACCCGGGCAGATCCCGCCGCAGCACCTCTTCCTCGTTGCGGATACGCCTATAGATGATGAACGGGTACAGGAGCATAAAGGCCAGCGCCTGCAGGCTGCCCAGAACCAGCGGCATGGCCAGGAAGAGCACCAGCGTGGCCATGTACATGGGATGGCGCACGATACCGTACAGCCCGGTGTCGATCACCTGCTGGTTTTCCTGCACCTCCACCGTGCGGGAAAGGTAGGTGTTTTCCCGCAGCACCTCCGCGTACAGCGCGTACGCCGCCAGGAACAGCCCGGCGCCCAGCCAGGAGACCCAGCCGGGGAGGATCAGCCAGCCGAAGCGATGGTTGAGCCCGGCCGCGATAAACGCGGCGGCGAACATGAGCCCGCTCAGGAGCACCACGCTTTTCTGCTCGCTTTCCTTCTCCCGCGCGTCCAGCCGCTTCTGAAGCAGGGCCGGGTTTTTCTTGAGCAGGATCAGCCCGGCGATGAACATGGGGATGAACAGGATGGCCATCAGCAGCCATGCCTTCCAGTAATGGATGTCCCCCGCGGGGATCAGCACCAGCGCCGCCACCAGCGCGAAACCGGCGGTGAATTTGATCAGCGCCTGGGCAAGAAGATGGTTTTTTCCTTCGTTCATCATAAAACCTCACGGCTCTGTACGCCTTGCGCGGGCGTCTGGGCGAACCTGCCCGCCGGGAACAGTATAGCACATCGGGGCGGGATTGCAAAGGGAAAAGACGCCCGCCCGCGCGGCGGCGTCCATGGCCAAAGAAGAACCGCGCGCCGGAACCCCTGCACGGGGCCTGCGGCACGCGGCTGACTTCTGTCATGTGATCTTGAACCCGGTGACCACCGCCTGGGCGATGTCCCGGCCCAGGTCGTCGGAAACGTCCACCTGGTACACGCAGCTGGTTTTGCCGTCCTTGCGGCAACGGGCTTTCGCCGTGAGCACGCTGCCCCGGGAGCCGCTCAAAAAGTTCATGCTGACCTGCTGGGCGACGGTGGGCCGGTGCGCGTTGTTCGCGGCGGCGGCGAAGGCCAGGTCGATCAGGGTGAAGACCGCTCCGCCCATCACGCCCCCTTCGGCGTTCCGGTGCCGGCCGGAAAGCGTTAAGGTGCAGACGGCGCCGTCCCCGGACAGTTCGGAAAGAAAAACGCCGTTCTCGGTGGCGAACCGGTCCTGTTCAAAATACGCCCGGGCTTCCTCAATGGATGAAAAAGTCGCCATACCGTTCCTCCCGCGAAACGCGGGGCCGCAGCGGCCCACAAACCGCGGCAGCCCCGGCATATATAATAGATAACAAGATATACGATTTGAAAAACGGTGAATGTGATATGGAGGATGCAGGATCATCGCATCTGAACGCTCGGAACCCGAAGGATTTTTCCGTTTTGGTTTAGGATTCTGCCTCATCCAGCCGACCGGATCTCCGAAGGTTCAGCAGGTCTGGTTTGTGATTGAACATCATCCGTCACGCCTGCGGCGCGACACCTTCCCCGCTTGGGGTCCACAGCGCCCGTCACATCCCGTCCACGTCCTCCTGGCTCAGCATGACGACGCCGTTCTGTTCAAAGATCTCCTCGGCCTTCTTCCCGTCGTCCAGCCGCAGGATCATGTGGGCGGTGCCCGGTTTCGCGGCCCGCAGGAAGGAATACATGTATTCCACGGACAGACAGGACTTTTCGATCACCGCCAGCAGGGAGGACAGACCCAGGGGCTTGTCCGGCACGGCGGCGCAGATCACGTGGTTGACCTTGGCGATGTAGCCGTTTTCTTTGAGCAGGTTCAGCGCTCGATCGACCTGGCCGCTGTGGATGATGGTGCGCACGATGCCGAAGCTCTGCGTATCGGCGATGGAAAGGGCCAGCAGGTCGATGCCGTCCTTGCCGAGCAGCTCGGTCATGGCCCGCAGGGTGCCCGGGTTATTTTCCAGAAACACGGATAACTGCTTGATAAACATATTTTTTCCCTCCTGTCAAGATTATATTACCGTCACAGCTTGCGGTTGTCAATCACCCGCTTGGCCTTTCCTTCGCTGCGGGCCATCGATTTAGGCGCGTTCAGGGTGACCTTGGCGTGGATGCCGACAACGGACTTGATCTGCTCGGTGATGTAGCGGCGCACGTTTTCGATGTGGCCGACGGTGTCCGAGAACATCTCCTCGGTCATTTCCACCTGCACTTCCAGGGTGTCCGAATTGTTGACCCGGTCCACGATCAGCATGTAGTGGGGCGCGACGCCCTGGGTCTTGACCAGGACGGTTTCGATCTGGCTGGGGAAGACGTTGACGCCGCGGATGATCAGCATATCGTCCGTGCGGCCGGTGATGCGGCTCATGCGGGCGAAGGTGCGGCCGCATTCGCAGGGCTTGTCCGTCAGGCTGCAGATGTCGTGGGTGCGGTAGCGGAGCATGGGCATGCCGGTCTTGGTGATGGTGGTGAAGACCAGCTCGCCGCTTTCCCCGTAGGGCAGGGGCTCGCCGGTGGCGGGGTCGATGATTTCGGCGATCACCTGGTCCTCGTTGATGTGCATGCCGTTCTTTTCCAGGCAGGAGAAGGCGACGCCGGGGCCGGCGATCTCGGTAAGGCCGTAGATGTCGCAGGCGTCGATGCCCAGCAGCTCCTCCAGATGGACGCGCATGGCCTCCGTCCAGGGCTCGGCGCCGAAGCACCCGGCCTTGAGCTTGAGGTCCTTCCCGGGCACCAGGCCCATCTCCCGGATGGTCTCGCCCAGGTAGGTGGCGTAGGAGGGGGTGCAGCACAAAAGCGTCACGCCCAGGTCCTTCATCATCATGATCTGCCGCTGGGTGTTGCCGGAGGACATGGGCACCACCATGGCGCCGATCCGGTCCGCGCCCTGGTACGCGCCGAAGCCGCCGGTGAACAGGCCCAGGCCGTAGGCCACCTGTACCTTGTCGTCCTTGGTGCAGCCGGCGGCCGTGAGGGTGCGGGCCATCATCTCGCTCCAGACGTCCACGTCGTTGCGTGTGTAGCCGGAGACGATGGGCTTCCCGGTCGTCCCGGAGGAACCCTGGATGCGCACGATCTCGGACTGGGGGCAGGCCAGCAGGTCAAAGGGATAATAATCCCGCAGGTCCGTCTTCTGCATGAAGGGGAGGTACTTAATGTCCTCCACGGTGCGGATGTCCGCGGGCTTGACGCCCTTTTCGTCCATCCGCGCCCGGTACATGGGGACGTTGTCGTACTCCCGCTGTACGGTTTCCCGGAGCTTTTCACTCTGCCAGGCGTGCAGCTCGTCGCGGCTCATGCATTCCCGTTCCGGCCGGTAGATCAGGTGTTTCTTTTCACTCATGGGTGTACTTCCTTTCTGATGTGTGGAATGTGGGATCTGATGGGATGCTCGTCAAACGGACGTTATGATCATAAAAAAGCGGCTCCTCCGTCCGGAAGAACCGCTTTGATGAACGGGGAACCCATTCAAACAAGACGCTTCTGCCGGACGGAGCGCGTAAAGCTGAAGGCGAAAAACCAAAACTGCGGCGCGTCAAAAAAACGCACCGCGGCAAAGCTTTCGCCGGACCTGTCCGTCCGGATGGCGGGGGAGGAAACGGAACGCGCGGACATACGGCGGCTGCGTGTCATGGCTTCGTCCCCCTTTCCTTCGGAATTTGGGGTCATTATACCATCAGATTTCCCGCTGTCAAGAAGGCGCGGGGCAAAAAAACATTCTGGATACAATGAGGAATCGGGATATACGGGGCGGGGTGGGGAAGAGGATAAATATGGATGACCATGTGATCGGCTTCTGAAATAACAGCAGCGGTTACGAAGATATTTGGAAGAATTGAAGGAATTCGCCGCCCCCATCAATGCGGTCCACAAAGGACGGCATGCCAGAAGCCTTCCCCGCTGGGGGTCCGCAGCGCCCGGAAAACAGGCCGGTGGCCTGTTT
>CAMJXZ010000216.1 GCA_946409855.1 uncultured Clostridia bacterium
ATGCGCATCGTGGACATCATCTATTCCCTGCCCGACGTGCTGATCGTGATCCTTTTGTCCGTGGCCATCAAGGACTGGGTCTCGGTGTCCAAAAACCCGCTGATCAAGAACCTCGGCGCCGGCATGGTGTCGATCTTCATCGTCTTCGGCCTCCTGTACTGGGTCTCCATGGCCCGGCAGGTGCGCGGCCAGATCCTCTCCCTCAAGGAGCAGGAGTACGTCCTGGCTTCCCGGGCCATCGGGGCTTCCCCCGCCCGGATCATCCGCAAGCACATGATCCCCAACTGCGTGTCGGTCATCATCATCATCGCCGCCATGCAGATCCCCAGCGCCATTTTCACCGAGAGCTTCCTGAGCTTCCTGGGCCTGGGGGTTTCCGTTCCCATGCCCTCCCTGGGGTCCCTGGCGTCCGACGCCCGCACGGGCCTGCGCTCCTACCCCTACCAGCTGATCTTCCCGGCGCTTTCCATCTTCCTGATCGTGCTGTCCTTCAACCTCCTGGGCAACGGCCTGCGCGACGCTTTCGACCCCAAACTGCGCTCATGAGAAAGGAGGCGTGCGAGCGATGAATCTGCTGAACGTCAAAGACCTGCACACTTCCTTCTTTACCCCCGCGGGCGAGGTCAAAGCGGTCAACGGCCTGTCCTTTTCTCTGGACGAGGGCAAGGTGCTGGGCATCGTGGGCGAGAGCGGGTCGGGCAAATCGGTGACGGCCTATTCCATCCTGCAGATCCTGACCAGCCCGGGCCGCATCGTCTCCGGCTCCATCCAATTGCGCGGGGAGGAGCTGGTGGGCAAGACCGACGAGGAAATGCGCAAAATCCGCGGCAACAAGATCAGCATCATTTTCCAGGATCCCATGACTTCTCTGAACCCCACCTTCACCATCGGCAACCAGCTCCGGGAGGCCATCCTGCTGCACACCAGCCGCAACCGGGAACAGGCCCACGCCCGGGCCGTCGAAATGCTGAAGCTGGTGGGCATTTCCGAGCCGGAAAAGCGCATGCACCAGTACGCTTACGAGCTGTCCGGCGGCATGCGCCAGCGCGTGATGATCGCCATGGCCCTGGCCTGCGAGCCGGACATCCTGATTGCCGACGAGCCCACCACCGCCCTGGACGTGACCATCCAGGCGCAGATCCTGGAGCTGATGCTCAAGCTGCAAAAGGAACTGGGCATGGCCATCATCATGATCACCCACGACATGGGCGTCATCGCCTCCGTCTGCGACGAGGTGATCGTCATGTACGCCGGCAGCGTCTGCGAGCGCGGCACGACGGACGCCATTTTCTACCATCCCAAACACGAATATACCAAGGGGCTGATGCGCTCCATCCCGGATATGAACGACGACGACAAGACGCGCCTGGTGCCCATTACCGGCACGCCCATCGACCTGCTGCACGTGCCGCCCGGATGTCCCTTCGCGCCCCGGTGCGACCGGGCGATGAAGATCTGCCTGAAGGAAAAGCCGAAGGAATACTGGGTCGGGCACGATCATCTGTCCGCCTGCTGGATGAACGTCCGGGAGGGCCGGTGCTTTACAGAACGTCCGGATGAGGGGGTGGCGGAATGAGCACAGCCGAAAAGGCCTTTAAGCCCGATCCGGCGTACCTGGTGCAGGTCCGCCATTTAAAGCAGTACTTCCCCGTCAGCACCGGCTTCCTGCGCACCGTCATGCTCAAGGCGGTGGACGACGTGTCCTTTAACATCAAGCGGGGGACGACCCTGGGGCTGGTGGGCGAAAGCGGCTGCGGGAAGACCACCGTGGGCCGCTCCATGCTGCAGCTCTACAAGCCCACGGCGGGCGAGATCTGGTTCGACGGCCGGCGGATCGACAGCAAGGACAGCCTGCAGGAATTCCGCCGCCGGGCGCAGATGGTGTTCCAGGATCCCTACTCCTCCCTGAACCCGAGGATGACCGTGGCGGACATCGTGGCCGAGCCCATCGACGTCCACCGTCTGTGCGCCAGTAAAAAGGAACGGGAGGACCGCGTCCGCCAGCTGATGAGCCTGGTGGGGCTGAACACCGAGCACGCCACCCGCTACGCCCACGAGTTTTCCGGCGGCCAGCGCCAGCGCATCGGCATCGCCCGGGCTCTGGCGTCCAAGCCGGAGTTCATCGTGTGCGACGAGCCGGTCTCCGCGCTGGACGTATCCATCCAGGCCCAGGTCATCAACATGCTGGAAGACCTGCAGAGCCGGCTGGGGCTGACCTACCTGTTCATCGCCCATGACATCAGCGTGGTCAAGCACATTTCCAACCGCATCGCGGTCATGTACCTGGGCCACATGATGGAGATGGCTCCGGCCAACGAGCTGACCCGCCACCCGCTCCACCCCTACACCGTTTCCCTGATGAGCGCCGTACCCGTGCCGGACCCGGAGCAGAGCCGCCGCCAGCAGCGCATCGTGCTGGAAGGCGACGTGCCCAGCCCCCTGAAGGTGCCCTCCGGCTGCCCCTTCCGCACCCGCTGCAGCCGGGCCATCAAGGACTGCGCTTCTTCCTGCCCCGCCATGCGGGAGGTGGCCCCCAGCCACTACGTCGCCTGCCATCAGGTGTAATGCTGATCTCTGATAAAAACCGCTGAATCCTGCGCGCATCCATGACGCTTCCTCTGCGTCAGCCGGTCTCACCGGACTCCGTCCACCGTTTGCAACCCGTGCTTCCCGCCTTCGGGCGTGAACAAATATCTACTCTATTTGAGGAGGAAAACACATGAAGAAGATCGTTGCGCTTCTCCTGGCCATGATGATGGTGCTCAGCCTGGTCTCTTTCGCCGGCGCGGAAGAGGGCAAAGTGCTCAGCCTGTTCCTGGGCGGCGGCACGCCTCTGTCCATGGACCCGGCGCTCAACAGCGCTTCCGCCGGCTCCAACATCATCCGTTCCGCTTTCGCGGGCCTGATGGGCTACCAGCTGGATGAAAACGGCGAGCCGGTCATGAAGCCGGAACTGGCCGAATCCGTCGAGCTGTCCGAAGACGGCCTGACCTACACCTTCGTGCTGCGCGAAGGCCTCAAGTGGTCCGACGGCACCGACGCCACCGCTTCCCAGGTGAAGGCCGCGTGGGAACGCGCCGCTTCCGCCGAACTGGGCGCCGACTACGGCTTCCTGTACGACGTGATCAGCCGCGCTGAAGACGGCAGCCTCGCCATCGACGTGGACGACGCCGCCCGCACCTTCGTCGTGCATCTGCCCCAGCCCTGCGCGTACTTCCTGGACCTGTGCGCCTTCGTCCCCTTCTACCCGGTCCGCGTGGACATCGCCGACAACGAGGGCATCTGGGCCACCAAACCCGAAACCTTCATCGGCCTGGGCGCGTTCAAGATGACCAAGTACGCCGTGGACGACGTGATCAGCTTCGAAAAGAACCCCTACTACTGGAACGCCGACGCCGTGAAGCTGGACGGCATCAACTTCTATCTGTCTGAAGACAACACCGCCATCCTGACCGCTTACGAAAACGACACCGTGCAGTACATCCAGTCCATCTCCTCTTCCGAGTACGACCGCCTGAACGCGACCTACCCGGGCGAACTGGAGTTCTATCCCACCCAGGGCACCTGGTACATCCTGTTCAACGTCTACAAGGACCTGAGCCCCGCGGCCAAGCAGCTCACCGTGCAGGAACAGAGCAAAGCCCGTTTCGCCCTGGGCCAGCTGATCAACCGCTATGAAGTCGTCACCTACGTCACCAAGGGCGGCGAAAAGGCCGCGACCGGCTTCTATCCCATCGGCCTGGCCGACGGCGCCAACGCGGACGTCCGCTCCGCGGAAGGCTACGGCACCTGGTACACCGGCACCAACGAGCCCTCTGACGTGAACCCCGATTACACCGTGGACCAGGTGGCAGCCCTGCAGACCCTGATCGATCTGGGCTATCCCTGCACCGGCAGCATCGAGGGCGGCGACATTTACTTCACCGACTTCCCCTCCATCGAATTCGCCTTCAACAACAGCGGCAACAACGCCCTGATCATCCAGTACGTCCAGGAGACCTGGAACCAGTTCGGCATCACCGGCGTGGTCAACCAGGAAGCCTGGGCCACCCTGCAGCAGAAGCTGAAGGCCGGCGACGCGGAAGCCGCCCGCATGGGCTGGGTCAGCGACTTCAACGACGTCGTGAACTTCCTGGAGATCTTCATCTCCGCTTCCGGCAACAACTATCCGCGTCTGGGCCGTCCCATCGGCGACTACACCCGCAACAGCGCTGTGACCGCGGACGCCGGCATGGGCGCTTACTGGGGCCCCGAAGGCAACCAGACCTGGGCGGAAGCCTATGACGCCCTGGTGGACGCCGTGAAGGCCGCCACCGACCCCGCCGAACGCTCCAAGCTGGCCGCGGAAGCTGAAAAAGTGCTGATGGCCACCGGCGGCGTGAACCCCGTGTACTTCTACACCACGCCTCAGATGAAGAAGCCCAGCGTCCACGACGTGATCCGTCTGGCCGGCGGCGACGTCATCTGGACCTACGCATACCTGGACTAAGAACGGCAGGGCTGTGAAGAACGGCCTCGTTTAAAGCGGGAAGGGCTCAGCCGGGCATCCGGCCGGGCCCTTCCTTGTTTTGGCGGGCAGCTTTCCCCTTCCCATAAAAATCCCCACTTTACGGAACAAAGAAACTGTGCTATGCTGAACACGGTTTTGACATCACACAAGGAGGCGGCGGCATGAAGCTTTGGAGCGGACGGTTTTCCAGGAACACGGATCAGGCGGTGGACGATTTCGGGTCCTCCATTTTCTTTGACCACCGGCTGTACCGGCAGGACATCCGCGGGAGCCTGGCCCACGCGGAGATGCTGTGCCGGCAGGGGATCATTTCCAAAGAGGATTACGAACAGATTAGGGACGGCCTGACGGGCATCCTGGCCGACATGGAGCAGGGGCTGGTCGATTTTCCCCCGGAAAGCGAAGACATCCACATGCGGGTGGAGGAGCTTCTGACCCAGCGGGTCGGGGAAGCGGGCAAGCGCCTGCACACCGGCCGCAGCCGCAACGACCAGGTCGCGCTGGACATGCACCTGTACGCCAAGGACACGGCCGCCCGCACCATGGAGGCCGTGCGGGGCCTGTGCGAACTGCTGCTTGAAAAGGCCGCCGCTCATGTAAACGACATCATGCCCGGCTACACGCACCTGCAGCAGGCCCAGCCCATCACCGTGGGCCATTACCTGATGGCCTACTTCCAGATGTTCAGCCGGGACCTCCGGCGCTTTGACAACGCCTGGCATTCGGCGGACGTCTGCGTGCTGGGCAGCGGCGCCCTGGCGGCGGCGACCTACCCGCTGGACCGTCCTTTCGTCGCGGAAAAGCTGGGCTTCTCCGCCATCTCCCTCAACTCCCTGGACGGGGTCAGCGACCGGGACTTCCTGCTGGATTACCTCTCCGCCGCGGCCGTGTGCATGATGCACCTGAGCCGGTTCTGCGAGGAATGCATCCTCTTCAGCTCCCAGGAGTTCGGCTTCCTGCAGATGGACGACGCCTATTCCACCGGCTCCAGCATGATGCCGCAAAAGAAAAACCCGGACGTCGCCGAGCTGATCCGCGGCAAGACCGGGCGCGTGTACGGCGACCTGATGGGGATGCTGACCGTGATGAAAGGCATCCCCCTGGCCTACAACAAGGACATGCAGGAGGATAAAGAGGGCTATTTCGACGCCAGCGACACGGTGATCCACTGCCTGACCATGTTCACCGCCATGCTGGACAAAGCGGTATACCGCACGGATGTCATGCGCCGCAAGGCCAACCTGGGCTTCACCAACGCCACCGACTGCGCGGATTACCTGGTCCGCCGGGGCATCCCCTTCCGGGACGCGCACCGGATCATCGGGGAGCT
>CAMJXZ010000217.1 GCA_946409855.1 uncultured Clostridia bacterium
GGCGTGTTCGACAACACCACCGTCATCTACCTGGACACCGAAGAGCTGTCCTTCCCGGAGCAGCCCGCGGACCTGAGCGTGCCGGCAGGTTCCGGCGCGGTCTTCCATGCTGCGGCGGCCGGAGGCAGGACGCCCTACAAGTATCAGTGGCAGGAAAAGCTCCCCCAGGGAGACTGGAAGGACATCCCCGGCGAGACCGGGGATACCCTTGAAATAAAGGCCGTCACGGAGGACATGAACGGCAGCCGGTACCGCCTTGCGGTCCGTGACGCCAACGACAATACCGTCCTGAGCCGCGAAGCGGTCCTGACGGTAAGGAAAGTGCCCCACACTGGCGACTCTACGCCCATCGGCTGGTACCTGGCGGGCATCGCGGCCGCGGTTTCCATCCTGGGATACCTCGGGCTGAAGCGAAAGAGGGAACAAGCGGAATGAACGGAAGCATGAACTGACGGAGGAATAACACGCGGCCCCGGGGCCTGAGCCCCGCGGGGAAAGGCGGATGGGGATCCCTGCGGGATACCCGGCGGAGCGTAAAGGCCGGCATGCCGCCGAAACGCATCCGGAACTTCCGTGGCAAACGGGCATGCCGGACCGCGGGCGGCGGCGCGGCTGCGATCTTATTTCAAACAGGACCGGAAAAGGCTGTTGAGCGCGGCACATGGACGCTCAACAGCCTTTTCAAATGCCGGGGGGGGTCCCGCGGGGGCGCTGAACCTTCCCACGGGCTCACGTTTTATGCGTGAGATGCGTTCCCGGGGGATGACAAATGCCAGCACAGAGAACCGTCCCCTGTGTTTTCCCAGGCGGCGAACGGGCCGGGCATGACATTTTCCGCGTCCCTTTCTTCCCCCGAAAGGTCGCAGCGGACGCTGTCAAAAGCGGGGACGGGGCGCACCGCCAGCGGATCGCGGATCAGCCGCAGCCGGCGCAGCTGCGCGGCGAGGCCGAAGGGGGTGTCCCCGGAGGTGCGGAAGGCGACGGTCCGCCGTTCCTCGTCAAGGCAGATGTCAAACCAGGCGTTCTGCCCGTTGGGGTCGAAGCCGAAGAATTCCTGCCAGGCGGGAAGGTTCAGGCAGGCCTCCGGTTCGGGATACATCACCCGCAGGTAGCCGCCCTGCATCCGGACATACAGGTTGCCGTCCGCCCGGTTGTCCCGGGTGGGGAAGTCGATGGCCGCCTCGCCGCAGGCGTAAAAGATGTTGTTGAAGACCTTTGCCTCCCGGGAGGTGCCGCCGCGTTCCATTCCGTGCATCCGGAAGCCGACCGGTTTGGCGTAATACCCGCTGTGGCGGCACAGGCCGATCAGGTTATGGGCGATCACCAGCCGGTCCGTGCCCTCGCCGTAGACCGCGTAGCCGTTCACCGCCTCCGTCTCCCGCAGCTTATACCAGCCGGAGGAGCCCGGCTCCTGGGGCACCTTCGAGGGATCGAAGCGGCCTTCCACGTTCCAGATGATGTTGTTGTCTATCAGGTTCACCCCGTCCCGGGTGCACTCGATGAAGATCGCTTCCCGCTGCTCGATCCCGTTCAGGAAAAGATTGCCCGTGATACGGTTGTTCTCATTCCCGCAGTCCAGCCACAGATGATCGGCGCGGAGGGTATTGCGGAACACGTTGCGGCGGATCAGCGCGTTTACGCTGTTGTGCAGCTTGATCGCGCCGGCTTCCCAGGACAGCTCCATCTTCTGCCAGCCCGTGCCCTCGATGACGTTGTCCTCGATCAGCATTTCCTCCGCGAACATGCCGGCAATGCCGCAGACGCCCGCGTCGCGGATGCGGCAGTTCCGGATGACGCTGCGGCCGATGATCTCGTCCTCCCGGTGGGTGTGGTGCCAGCATTCGTTGCCCACGTCGATCGCCACGCCGTTGGACCAGTTGACCTCGCAGTCCTCAATGATCCAGTGATGGCCGCGATAGGCGGAGACGGCGCCGCGCTGGGGGACCGGCGCGCCGGTTGCCGCGTGCTCGAAGACCAGGCCCCTGACGCGGATATAGTTCAGGAAAGGCTTGTCAGGCGCGAAGCACTGCTCCCGCACCGTCACCTCGATCCGGTGCTCCCCGGGGTCCGCGTCCCCGGCCAGGCGGAAATGCACCTTCTGGCCGTTGGCTTCCACCCAGTAGGTGTTGTCCTTCTGCCCCATCAGGTAGTACAGCGGCACCTGGGTCAGCGGCTTTCCGTCGCAGAACACGCAGCCGCGCCGGTTCAGGTAGGTGGTCATATCCGTCTTGTCGTACTCGATGAACAGCCGGTCGTGGAGGATGTTCACCGCACAGAAGGGGTTGTAGCCCCGGAACATATCCGGATCCAGGTCATATTCCCAGATTCGCACGCCCTCCGGGTCCGCCCCGCGGAGCGACCAGCCCTCGCTGGGGACGAACCGCGTGACCTCTTCCGAGGCCCGGACGACCACGTCCCCGTCGCCGTAAGCCTCGTAGGATACCAGGTGCGCGGGGTCCGTGCCGCCGCGGAGCGGCCTGACGCACTCCCGGTACAGCCCCGCGCGGATCCGTACCCGGGTGCCCGGCCCGGCCTCCGCCGCGGCGCGGCCGATGGTCCTGAAAGGCGCCTCTTCGCTGCCGTCGCCGCTGTCAGACCCATCCGGGCTGACGAACAGCTCCCGCTCCCAGACCGGTTCCGTTTCCCAGAAACGATAACCGCTCCCGTCCGGCAGGATCGCCGAAAGATCCCGATGCTCCATTTTTCCCTCTCCTCCCTTGATGTATGGAATGATATGAGTTTATGATATGATCGCGGGCGGAATATTTCCAGCGGGGAAGAATTTCGTGCCGATGATCGTCTTATTGAGTGCGGGCAGGAAAAATGCCTGCGGAAAGGAAGGAGAAAAAATGAAAAAACTGATCGCCCTTGCGCTTGCCGCCATGCTTGCCCTGGCTTCCGCCGCCGCTTTTGCCGATACGAAGATAAGCGTGAAAGGCACCGGCGAGGTACGGGTGAGCGCGGATACGGCTGTCATCTCATTGGGCGTGAATGCCCGCGACAAGGATGTCCTCAAGGCGCAGCAGAAAGTAAACGAGTCCATCGCGGCGATCCGCCAGGCCCTGATCGGCCGCGGTGTGAAGGAAGAGGATATCAATACGGAGTTCATCAATATCTATGCCATGTACGACTACAATAACGATCAGGAACAGCTTGCGGCGTACAATGCCAGTTCCACCCTGGCCATCAGGGTCACGGATATGGAAAGCACGGGCGCGCTGATCGACATCTGCTTCGCCGCCGGCGCCAATACCCTCAACGGCATCTCCTTTTCAGCCTCGGACACTGAGGAAGCGGCTGATGAAGCCATGAAGATGGCCGTGGCTGACGCGATGAAGAAAGCGGAGATCCTGGCGGCGTCCGCCGGGCTGAAGATCACCGGGATCGAGCTGATCTCGGAGGGCGGCACGGTCAATTACGAAAACAGCGTCGGCAATGTATACGCGAGGGGTTTTGAAATGGCTTCCGCCAAGGAAGACGCCGGCACCGTCGTCCAGGCCGCGAAACTGATCGTCAGCGCTTCGGTGACCGTCACATTCACGGCGGAGTGATCAGCGTTCAACGGTGAAACGGCAGCGCGTCCGGAGGGATCAGCGGCGACGGCTCCCCCGTCTCAGCGGGGACGGGCGCCGCGGGCGCGGCGCTTTTCATGGTGTTATAAGCCAGCAGCAGCCCGGCGGCTGTAAGGACCAGGGCGACGGATACAAGCAGAGCGCCGGCTTTCCGGCTTCGCCGCGGTCCGCTGCGGTAACGGGCGTCGGGCGGCAGGCGCTTCATGACGCTGTTCGCGGCGACGCCCGTGGCCAGGCCGCAGCCAAGGCCCGCCGCCGCCAGGAGCGCCGTGTAATACAGCATCTGCCGGGAAGGGCTCAGGATCAGCACGGCCACGGCAGCCTGGCCCAGGTTGTGGCTCACGCCGCCGGCCATGGAGACCGCTATCGGGCTGATCCTCCCGCCCCGGCTCATCAGCGCCATCAGCGTCAGGCTGGCAAGCCCTCCGGCAAAGGCATACATCATGGCGCTGACGCCGCTGAACAAAAGGCCGGACAAAAGCACCTTCAGCGCCATCAGGATATAGGCGGAGGGAATGTCCGTCATATACACGGCGAAGATCAGGACGGCGTTGGACAGCCCGATCTTCACCCCGGGAACGCCGGTGGGGAACAGGCTTTCCACATAGCCCAGCACCAGCATCAGCGCCAGGAGCAGGGCGGACAGGGACACGCGATAAGCGACGTTTTGCCGTCTCATGGTCACTGGGATACACCTTCCTGTTCAGGGGACAGGGCCAGAAGTTCTTCGGTGGAATACAGCTCCAGGACCACCTGATGGGGCAGGCAGATGATCATGTTCCCCAAAAGCCTGGTCCCCTTGTTGCCCAGGGTCACCTCGCCCTGGAGGACACAGTCCCGGTTTTCGCAGTTGGCGGATTCCATACAGACGCCGGTGGGCGTCACATGGATGACATTGACGATCTCCCTGCCGTCGCCGCCCGCCTGCCGCAGGGGATACACGTAATCCTCCTCTTCCGGCAGGGGAAGCCAGCCTTCCTGGGTGGGAGAGACGACCCGGACATAGCCCCGGGCGTATTCGATGCTTTGTTCCCCGCGGGCGGTCCCCTCTTCCGTGGGACCGTCCGGTGAGGCCGGCGCAGCCGCTGCAGGCGCGCCGGCCTTTGTTTCGGCTGCTTTCATTCCGGCGCCGTCCGCCGTTTCGGACGCGTATGCCCCGGCGGCGTCCGCCGTTTCCGGCGTATGCGCGGCGCCCGGCGCGGCGTCCTGCCGCCGGCAGCCGGCGCAAAAGAGGATCAGGAAGCAGGCAAGCAGGACCCCCGCGACCAGCCGCGGGACCAGGGCTTTGGGATACATTCGCTTACACCTTTTCTGTCTTGATATGTGCAGTATTATAGGTTATCCGCGGTAAAAAGTCAAATTTGCCGGAACGTCGGTCCGCCGCGGCGCCGGATGGTTGACAGTTATGGTTAATTCATGTACAATAATGAATAGCTCAATGAACATGTGCGAACGGAATATCGGAACGACAAGCAGAGGAGGAACGATCCATGAAAAAACTGCTCAGCCTGATCCTGGCGCTGGTGTTTTCCGTGACCGCGGGCTTTGCGCTGTCTGAAGCGCTTCCGAAGGAAACGATGTTCAGCCCCGGCGTGTATGAAGCCGAAGCGCAGGGCTTCGGCGGACCTGTGCGCGTGAAAGTCACCGTCAGCGAAGACGAGATCCTTGATGTCGCCATCACCGGCGACCTGGAAACGCCCGCCCTGGGCGGCGTGGCTGTCGCCACCATGGGCGAAGCCATCGTGCGGGCCCGGACTCCCCATGTGGACGCCGTGACCGGCGCCACCGTCACCAGCACCGCCATCGTGGCCGCGGTCACGGAAGCCCTGGAAGACGCGGGCGCGGACATTGAGCTGCTTGACCGGTACGCGGGCAGGCTGCTGTTCACCCCCGGCACCTATGAGGCGGAAGCCCAGGGCTTCGGCGGTCCCGTCAAGGTCGTCGTCACTGTGAGCGAGAACACGATCGACGACGTGGTCGTCATCGGCGACCTGGAAACGCCCGCCCTGGGCGGCGTGGCGGTCGCCACCATGGGCGACATGATCCGTGACGCCCGTACGCCCAATGTGGACACCGTGACCGGCGCCACCGTCACCAGCACCGCCATCATCGCCGCCGCCACCCAGGCGCTGACCGCCGCGGGAGCGGACATCGAGCTGCTGGACGATATGCGTTTGGACGACGAAGAAGAAACCGTCAAGGAAGACCGGGAGATCGATACCCAGCTGGTCATCATCGGCGCCGGCGGCGCCGGCATGACCGC
>CAMJXZ010000218.1 GCA_946409855.1 uncultured Clostridia bacterium
CTTTGACAGGACACGGAAAAAAAGTTATACTGTTCGCATCATGAACCGGAGGGACGTTTTCATGGAACGGAAGGTATACCTGCACGTGCAGAAGGGCAGCGAGGAGGACATCCGGGAAGCGCTGGACGACATCCTGTCCTCCGGGCTGATCGGGAAGATCGCGGATGAAAAGGGAAATGAAGTCCTGCTGGAGGTCGTGACGGCGGGGGAAGCGCCCGCGCCGGCACCGAAAGCGGCGGCCAAAAAGCCGGAGCCGGTCCGGAAGATGGAGCTGGCCAAAAAGACTTCGGAAGAAAACGGCATCGCCCGGGAGACCGCCATGGTCCGGGCGGCCCGGGGGGAGGACGAAACCTGCCTGGGCCAGCGGGTCACCCTGACGGACCGGGGCGGCGGCGCGGAGGAGCTTGCCCGTCAGCGGCTCAAAGCCCTGTGGGAGATGAACCAGGCCCGGGTGTTCATGATGGAGCTGCCGGGCATGGCCGTGCTGGAAGGGACGGATTCTCCCTGGTACCCGCTGGGCAGCGGGCAGGAAGGGGAAGCGTGACGCCGCGTTTTCTCCGGAAAAAGGAAACCGGACGAACACGCGGATGGTTTCAGGCCGGATCCTTGGACGCGCCTGCCTCCGCGGGAAGCAGATGGATGCATTGGACCGGCTGAATAACGGACACGGAAAAAGCCCCGGCGCGCCGCCGTTGATCACGGCGCGGCCGGGGCTGCGGTTTTTATCGGGACGGCGGAAGAGGGATGCCGCGGACCGGTGTCTGCCGCGCGGTCAGTTTTTCCATACGTACAGCACCCATTCGCCGTAAGCGGGGCCGGTATACAGCTCATAACCCGGGTCCGCCGTATAGCCGGCGGGCACTTTGAGCAGCTGCAGGTGGCAGTTGTCCGGCGCGCCGTCAAAGACGATGGTGCCGGTTTCGTCGGTCTTCTTCATGATGCAGGCGGTGTCCGTGCAGAAATTGACGTACACGCCCGGAACAGGGGCGTTATCCTGATCCACCACGTGGAGGATATAGGCGCCGGCGGGCTCGGCGTTCCCGGCTTCCGCCGTCACGGGGCCCGTCCACCGGACGTTCTCATATCCGGATACGCGCAGGGCTTCGCACAGCTCCTCCAGGTACTTTTCATCCGGGACGAGGAAAAAGAAGACCCTGTCGGGATCTTCCGGGCCGGGGTTTATACTGGTCAGAAGGCCGTAGCTGTAATGGCGGGGCTGGCCTTCATAGACCGTCTCCGCGGCCTGTTCGGATACGAACGCTTAGCGCTCCGGGTCCAGCAGATCGGGCCGGGCCGCGGGCTTTCCATAGGCCGGGTCACGAAAACAGCTTCGCGCCCAGCGCGAAAGCCTTCCGGCATTCCTCCGGGAAAACGGTCTCATGGCGTTTCTGTTTTGCCTCTGGGTTAAACATCGTCCAGGGCCAGTCGGTCTTGCCGTAATCCTTCAGCTGCAGGGTATCCCCGCAGACGAGGGCTTCCGCGGGCCCCACAAAGCGGCTCAGCGTCTGCCGGTAGTTTTCGACGAGGGCGCTGTACATCGTGTCCGGCGCGTTGCTGGTCATGATGAGCAGCACGGGGATGGGGCGCGGGTTGCAGCAGGGCGTCTCCCGGCTGTAGGTCAGGTTCTGGAAGATCAGCCGTTCGTACAGCGCGCGGAAGGACGCGGTCAGCTCGCTGAGATAGTTCGGCGAGCCGATGATCAGGCCGTCCGCTTCCCGGATGGCGTCCAGCACCGGCGTCAGCCCGTCCCGGCAGACGCAGCGGCCTTTGTTCTTTTCCCGCTTGCAGCCGAAGCAGGAGATGCAGCCCGTGTACCTTTCCAGCCGGAAGAGGTCGAAGCGCCGGACTTCGGCCCCGGCGGATTCGGCGCCGCGGGAAGCCTCGGTGATCAGGGTGTCCGTGTTCCAGCCTTTCCGGGGGCCGGCGTTGACGGCGATGATTGTTTTGGCCATGTTTTACCTCATGATATCTTTTCCTGCGGATGGGTTCGCTTTTTAATCAGCATCCTTTTCTTCCGGCGGCGTGATCCGCCAGGGAACAGGCGGCGGGAGAGCCGTATTCGATCAGCCCCGCGTCGGCCGGGTCGATGGAGATCCGGCCGTCCTCAAACACAAAGGCGGGGACGCCGACGTCGCCGATCTCCTTGCAGCGGTCAAAGACGGGGCTCTTGTCCCGCAGCCTCGTAAAAGCGCTCATGTTCCGGATGTTTTCGCCGATGTTGATGTACTGGAATTCGTTTTCGCGGCCCGCGATCTGTTCGTATACATAATCGCAGTAAGGGCAAGTGGGCATCCCGTAGATTTTGATCATGTGCTGTTCCTCCTTTGCGTCCGGCGGGTTCTGTCAGCATCAGTATACAGCATATTCAGGGGAATGGAAAGCCCCGGCAAAACCTTTTACGAAACGTCCGCCCGGCCAGACGGCGGGCCGCCCGATTTGCGCGCGCCGGCAAACTGTGGTACAATGGGACGGACCGGCGGGCCGCGCGGGAGAGCCGCGCCCCGCCAAATCCATCAGCGTAAGGCGGGGCGGACCTGCGCCGCGCCCCGCGCTGAAAGAGGGTACAACAAAATGAAACTGATCGTTGCCGAAAAGCCGTCCGTGGCGCGGGATATCGCCCGGGTGCTGGGGGTAAAAACCCGGGAAGAAGGATACCTGCGGGGGGACCGGTACCTGGTCAGCTGGGCGCTGGGTCATCTGGTGACCCTGGTGGAGCCGGACGAGCTGGATGAAAAATACAAAAAATGGCGGATGGAGGACCTGCCCATCCTGCCGGACGACATTCCCACCAAGGTGATCCCGAAGACGCGCAGCCAGTTTGCCGTGCTCAAAAAGCTGATGGCCTCCCCGGAGGTGGACAGCCTGATCTGCGCCACCGCCGCCGGGCGGGAAGGAGAACTGATCTTCCGTCTGATCTATCAGGAGGCCAAATGCCGCAAGCCCGTGGAGCGGCTGTGGATCTCCTCCATGACGGACGAGGCCATCCGGGAGGGCTTCGCGGAGCTCAAGCCGGAGGCGGAATACGAGGGCCTGTACCAGAGCGCCCGCTGCCGCTCCCAGGCGGACTGGCTGGTGGGGATGAACGCCAGCCGGGCGTTTACGCTGCGGTATCAGGTGCTTTTGTCCATCGGCCGGGTGCAGACGCCGACGCTGGCCATCCTGGTCAAACGCCGGCTGGAGATCGACCGGTTCGTCCCCGTCGAGTACTATACCGTGAGCGCCGATTTCGGGGATTATCAGGGCACCTGGTTCGACCCCAAAAATACCGACGAAAAGACCGCCTCCCGCATCCCGGACGAGGAGACCGCGCAGCGGATCGTCAAACGGGTGCGCGGGCAGACCGGCACCGTGCAGTCCGTCACCCGGGAGGAAAAGCGGGAACCGGCGCCGCAGCTGTACGACCTGACCAGCCTGCAGCGGGACGCCAACCGGCTGCTGGGCTACACGGCGGACAAGACGCTCAAGGTGGCCCAGTCGCTCTACGAAAAGTGGAAGGCGCTGACCTACCCCAGGACCGACAGCCGCTACCTCCCCCTGGATATGCTGGGGCGCACCCGGCAGACGCTGATGAAGCTGCCGGCGGACTACCAGCCGCTGGTGAAAGGCATCCCCTGGACGGAGGAGGGAAAGCTGCCCTTCTCCAAACGGGTGTTCGACAACGCCAAGGTGTCCGACCACCACGCCATCCTGCCCACCCCGCAGACCGCGCAGCTGGACAAGATGCCGGCGGAGGAGCGGGCGCTGTTCGACCTGGTGGCCCGGCGGGCCATCGCCGCCTTTTATCCGCCCTATATCTATGACCAGGTGCGGATCGTCACGGCGGTGGGGGAGGATGTCTTCAAAACCACCGGCCGCGTCACCAAACAGGCGGGGTGGAAGGCGGTCGTTCCGGAAAAGGAAACGTCCGCGAAGAAGAAGGACGCGGAACAGGAGCAGGCCCTGCTGCCGGACGTCAGCCAGGGGGACCGGCGCACCGTGGCCAAAGCGTCCGCCAGAAAGGAACAGACCAAGCCGCCGGCCCCGCACACCGACGCCAGCCTCCTGTACAGCATGGAAAACGCCGGGCGGGACCTTCAGGACGAGGCGCTCCGGGAGCAGATGAAGGGCAGCGGGCTGGGCACGCCGGCGACCCGGGCGGCCATCATCGAGCGGCTGATCCAGGTGGGCTACGTGCAGCGCCGGGGCAAGACCCTGAACGCCACCGACAAGGGGGTGCGGCTGATCGAGATCGCCCCGGAGGAAATCGCCTCCCCGGAAATGACGGGCAAATGGGAGCTGGCCCTGAACGAGATCGCGGAGCATAAGAGCGACCCGGCGCGCTTTGACGAAGGCATCCGCAAAATGAGCGCGTTCCTGGTCGGCTACGCCCGGGATACGAAAAACGAAGGCTCCTTCCCGCCCGAGGAAAGGCGCGGGGGAAAGGGCGGCAGAAAGAAAGCCCCTTCCGCCAGCCTGCTGGAGGGCGCGGTTTGTCCCCTGTGCGGGAAGCCGGTGCAGGTCAGCGACAAGGCCTACGGCTGCAGCGCCTGGCGGGACGGCTGCCGCTTTACCCTGTGGAAGGACTGCCTGGCCCGGGGCGGCGGACCCGCGCTCAACGACCGGCTGGTCACGATGCTGCTTCGGGACAGGTCCGTCCGCGGATCCACCGGCACGGTGAAGCTGGAGGAAGGACACATCCGCTTTTATCCCAAAGATCCGGGGGCCAAGGTCGTATCTTTCCCCATCGCCTATCAGAAGAAAGAAAAATAAGCATTGACAATCCGGCAAAAAACAGATAAGATGAAGACAAACCAAAAAGGAGGTTGTTTTATGACCAGGCGTTTTCTCGCGTTGCTCCTTTGTCTGATGCTGGTGATCCCGGCTGCGGCCCACGCCGGCGAAATTTCCCTGGGGGATGTCAACGATTTCCTCAACGGCACCGCCAAGCTGGGGGAGGGCAGCAAGGCCAATCAGGTCGCCGTGATCCCCTTCAACCACATCGACGGCCCCAAGGACGAAGACCTGTTCTACGCCTTCGTCCCGTTCAAGTATGTGGCCCGCAGCTACATCAAGTACCAGGTGACCTTTATTTCCTGCACCTGCCGCAGCGCGGACCTGAACGTATGGTCCACCGTATACGTCGAGCTGACGACGCCTTCCTCCGGCAAGATCGAGGATTCCGCCATCCGCACCCTGTCCTTTGACGCCGATTCCACCGGCCATTACCTGGGCGGCTTCTGGGGCGACAGCAACCCGCCGCCCACCGCGCCCAACGCCACCTATGAAAAGGTCAAGGCGGAAATGATCCCCTACTACATCGGCAAGACCTACGGCCAGCTGATGGGTTACAGCACCATCGACGATTTCGCGGATTACGCCGAAGGGGAAGGCCGGGCGGATCTGACCGTCGACGCCTTTACCGGCGCGACCGTGTCCAGCAACAACATCCTGCGCATCGTGCAGGCCCTGTTCGCCTACCACGCCACCGATTCCTTCTTTGACGGCGACGAAAAGGCTCTGGAGCTGCGCAAGGTCTTTGAAGCCAAGAAGGAACTGGTCGCTTCCGCCGCGGCGGCCGCCGTGGAAGCCGACGAGGTGCCGCTGCCCGATCCGGTGGACACCACCAGGACCTACAAGGCCAACAAGGACGACACCGAGGAAACCTTCTGCGAACCCGGCAACTTCGGCCCCACCTGCTCCGCCATCAACAGCGGGAACCTCAAGCAGTATCTGGGCCGCACGGACGTCAAGTACATCGACCTGCGGGATTATTCCGACTACGCCAAGAAGCACCTGCGCAACTTTGAGTGCATCCCGTATTTCGCCCTGATCTTCAACGCC
>CAMJXZ010000219.1 GCA_946409855.1 uncultured Clostridia bacterium
AGCCCTTCTTGTAGGCGATGCGGGCAGCGGTCTTGAAGGCCATTTCAGAGGAGTCGACCGGGTGGTAGCTGCCGTCGTACAGCTTGGCATGGAGACCCACCATCGGGTAGCCGGCCAGAACGCCCTTGACGATGTTTTCGCGCAGGCCTTTTTCGACCGAGGGGATGAAGTTGCGGGGAACGGCGCCGCCGACGACCGCGTCTTCAAACTCGAACTGCACATTGGTATCGCCCACGGGGGAGAACTCGATCCACACGTCGCCGAACTGACCGTGGCCGCCGGTCTGCTTCTTGTGACGGCCCTGGACGGAAACGGTCTTGCGGATGGTTTCACGGTAGGGGATCCTGGGATCAGCCAGCACCGCGGTGGCGCCGAATTTGGAAGCCAGCTTGTTGCGGATGACGTCCAGGTGGAGTTCGCCCTGGCCGGAAAGCAGGGTTTCCAGGGTCTCGCTGTTCTTCTCGATCTTGATGGAGGGATCTTCTTCCATCAGGCGGGCCAGGCCGGAGAAGACCTTGTCTTCTTCGCCCTGCTTGGAGGCGGAAACAGACTTGGACAGGCAGGGAACGGGATATTCGATGGCCGCGTAGCGGATCGGATTGGCCTGTTCGCAGAGGGTGTCGCCGGAAGCGGTCACAGACAGCTTGCTCAGCGCGGCGATGTCGCCGGCGATGACCTTTTCTGCGCCCTGCTGCTTCTTGCCCCGCAGGAAGTAGACGCCGGCAGCCTTTTCAGCCTTTTCGGCGTTGCTGTTGTACAGCGCGGTGCCGGAGGTCAGGGTGCCGGAGCACACGCGGACCAGGGACAGCTTGCCCACGAAGGGGTCGGCAATGGTCTTGAATACGAAAGCGGAGAAGGGCTCGCTGACGGAGGTCTTCCGGGTCGCTTCTTCGTTGGTCTTGGGGTTGACGCCCTTGTTCACCACGTGTTCGGGGGAATGCATGGTCAGGATGGTGTTGAGCAGCGTGCGGATGCCGATGCCGGTCAGTGCGGAAACCGGGACCACGGGGACGATGGTACCGTCCTTGAGGCCGGCCTGGAAACCGGTGACGATCTCGTCATGGGTCAGTTCTTCGCCTTCCAGGTACTTCATCATCAGGTCGTCGTCGGCGCTGGCAGCGGCTTCGGTCAGCTCCGCCATGCCTTCTTCGATGGCGGAAGCCATGTCGCCGGGGATGGTGGTTTCTTTCCAGGCTTTGCCCGCGCCTTCATAGGCCTTGTTTTCCAGGATGTTGACGACGCCCTTGAAGGAAGCGCCGCTGCCGATGGGCAGAACGAGCGGCACGACGGAAGTGCCGAACTTGTCGCGCAGGGCTTCCAGCACCTTGTGATAATCGGCGTTTTCACGGTCCATCTGGTTGACGATGAACATGCGGCAGATGTTGTCCAGCTTGCCGGCATTGTCCCACGCCTTTTCGGCGCCGACCGTCACGCCGCTGACCGCGCCGACGACGATGCCGGCGGTCTCCACAACGCGCAGGGAAGCGATCGCGTCACCGATGAAATCGAAATAACCGGGAACGTCAATCACGTTGATCTTCTTGTTCTTCCAGGTCAGCGGAGCCACGGAGGCGCTGATGGAAATACCGCGCTTGATTTCTTCGGGATCGTAGTCGGAAACGGTGGAACCGTCTTCCACCTTGCCCTGGCGGTCAATCAGTCCGGCAGCGAAAAGCATCGCTTCCGTCAGCGTTGTCTTGCCTTCGCTGCCATGCCCGAGCAAAGCAATGTTCCGGATATCAGTCGTTGCGAGTTCAGCCATTGCAATCATCCCCCTAAAAATATGATACAAAATAATAAATAATGAAACAGATAATCCGCTTTGGAAAAACCTGAAATCATTGCTTATTCTACCAAACAATCACTGTCAATGCAAGCTTTTTGCCCGAAAAAGTTTCTGAAAGGGCCTGATGCCCGGCCGCGCCTGGGAATCAAAGGGAGAAAAGGAAGGTGAAACCCGTGCTTTTTCCGGGCGGGACGCCTTCCTGTCCGCCGGGCGGCGGGGTGCGCAGATGCCCCGATCATCCCGGCAGCTTGCCGGAAACCGGTTTTTTCATCTTTTTTTTCATTTTTTGGCAATGGAACGTTGCGAATTCCGCTTTCTGAATGTATAATAAAAAGGTATAACTTTATTCAGCAGTCAGGGAGAAAGCCGATGTCGTGGGATCGAGTGAAGGATTATCTCAAGCAGTTTGACGCGGATGAAAGAATGATCTCTTTTTCCGTATCCTCCGCGACGGTGGAACTGGCCGCGCAGGCGCTCAGGGTGGAGCCTGCCAGGATCGCGAAAACCCTCACTTTCCGCTGCGGAGACGGCTGTGTCGTGCTGGTGCTGGCAGGGGACGCGCGGGTGGACAACGGCCTTTTCAAAGCCCTGTTCCACGAAAAAGCGGTCATGCTGACGCCGGAACAGGTCACTTCCATGACCAGTCATTCGGTCGGCGGCGTCTGCCCGTTCGCCCTCAAGGAAGGAGTTCCTGTGTATCTGGATGTGTCGCTGAAACGGTTCGGCACGATCTTTCCGGCCGCCGGCACATCTTCCTCCGCCATCGAATTGACGCCGGAAGAGCTGTTCCGTTTTTCCGGGGCCAGGGACTGGATCTGCGTATCCAAAGGCTGGCAGGACGCATCCGCGCAATGAAATTTAGGCCCAGATGACCGAATGATCCGGGAGGGATATTTTGTGACCGATCAGTTTGATATCCACAATGATGAAAACAAGCCGATCCGGGATATTGCTTATGAAAAGCTGAAGCATTCCATCATCACCGGCGAGCTTCCGCCGGGATACCGGATCGTGGAAACCGTTTACGCCAATAAGCTGCATATCAGCAGGACCCCGCTCCGGGAAGCGCTCCGGAAGCTGGAGCTGGAAGGCCTGGTTCAGTATGAGCTTCGCAAAGGCGTGATCGTATGCGCGTTCACCATCAGCGATATTGATGAGATATTTACGATCCGGAACGCCATGATGATGCTCCTGCTGCCGTCCGTGATCGAACAAGCCAGGCCGGAGGATATCCGCGCGCTCCGCGATGTCCTCAGGGATATGGACGTGGCGCTTTCCCGGCAGGACTGCGACGCGCTGGCGGTTTACAACCGGCAGTTCCACGGAAAAATGGAGCATATTTCCGACAAGAAGCGCATCCTGAACGTGATCGACAGCCAGGAGGAATATATCATTCGCTTTTCTTCCATCGCCATTTCCAATTACAGACACCGCGAGCAGGCGCAATATGAGCATCACCAAATGGTGGACCTGATCGAGCAAAGGAACCTGGAAGGGCTTGAAAAGCTGATGAACAGCCATCTGGAAGAAAGCCGGCAGACCTGCCTGGACGCCCTGCGGGGTAAACAGCGCGGCAAGTCGGAAGGCAGGTAAAACAATCATCTGCCCCGCTACAAAAAAGTTTTATGATTGCTGACAGAAAGGAACTTATTGACGCATGGAATCACTCAAACAGGAACTGCTCGAACTGCTGCAGGAGGACTGCCGCCTGCCGCTGGAAAAGCTCTCGGTGATGACCGGAGCGAAAATGGAGCTTGTCGCCCAGGCCATCGACGAGATGGAGAAAGACGGCGTGATCCTCCGCTACCGTCCGGTGGTCAACTGGGATAAGATGCATGTCAACCGGGTGGAAGCGATGATCGAGGTGCGGGTGACGCCGCAGCGGGATATGGGCTTTGACGCGATCGCCAGCAGGATTTACCGTTTCGACGAGGTCAAAAGCGTGTACCTGATGAGCGGCGCTTATGACCTGCTGGTGCTGGTGGAGGCATCCACCCTGAAGGACCTGGCCCTGTTTGTCAGCGAGAAGCTGTCCACGCTGGATACGGTGACCGGCACCGCCACCAGTTTTGTCCTCAAGCGCTACAAGCAGGACGGCGTCATTTTTGAAGGCCGTTCTTCCGACGGGAGGCTGGTTGTTTCCCCATGAGCGAACGATTTGTCTCCCCGCGGGTCAAAGATATTCCGCCCAGCGGGATACGCCGCTTTTTCGATATCGCCGGCACCATGCGGGATGTGATTTCCCTGGGCGTCGGCGAACCGGATTTTGTGACGCCCTACCATATCCGGAATGCCGCGATCGAATCCCTTCTGGCCGGTGAAACCCAGTATACGGCAAACCGCGGGCTCCTGCCGCTCCGGAAGGAAATCGCCGCTTATCTTTCCGACCGGATGCAGGTCAGCTACCGGCCTGAAACCGAGATCCTGGTGACGGTCGGCGCCAGCGAGGGCATCGACCTGTCGCTGCGCATGTGCGTGCGTCCGGGCGATGAAGTACTGATTCCGGACCCCGGATACGTCAGCTACGCGCCCTGCGTGACGCTGGCGGGCGGGGTGCCCGTCCCGGTGAAGACCGAGATGAGCAATGCCTTCCGCCTGACCGCCGGGATGCTGGAGGCCGCCATTACCCCGCGCACCCGGGCGCTGATTTTTCCCTACCCGAACAATCCGACCGGCGTGGTGATGCGCAAAAGCGACCTGGAGAGCATCGTGCCGGTCATCGTCAGGCACGACCTTCTGGTGATCGCGGACGAGATTTACGGCGAGCTTACTTACGAAGGGGAACGGCACGTCTCCATCGCCTCGCTTCCCGGCATGAAGGAAAGAACCGTGCTGCTGAACGGCTTTTCCAAAGCCTTTGCCATGACGGGCTGGCGGCTTGGGTTCGCCTGCGCCCCGGAGGCGATGATGGAACAGATGAACAAGATCCATCAGTACACCATCATGTGCGCCCCCCGGCAAAGCCAGGTGGCCGCGATGCAGGCCCTCCGGAAAGGCCGGGAAAACAATTATCAGGATATAGAAACCATGCGCAGGAGCTATGACCGCCGCCGCCGCCTGATGGTTGACGCGCTGAACGGGATGGGGCTTGACTGCGTGATGCCCGAGGGCGCTTTTTACTGCTTCCCCTCCATCCGGCGGACCGGCCTGAGCAGCGATGAATTCTGCACAAGGCTTCTGAATGAAAAACGGGTGGTCTGCGTTCCCGGCACGGCGTTCGGCGCGGGCGGGGAAGGTTTTGTGCGCTGCTGCTACGCGACGGATATCGATCATATGACCGTCGCCTTCCAGCGGATGAAGGAATTTTTGGAATCCATATAAGAGGGGTTTATCTGAAATGAGAAACAAGTGTCTTTGGCTGGTCAGCCTGATGCTGTGCCTGATATTCTGCATGCCGGGAGGCCTTGCAACGGAACCGGAACCGGACATTGTGACGGAATGGCCGCAGGATACTTCAGCCACCCCGGCGCCTGCTTCGACCCCGGTGCCCGCCGCGACCGCCAAAACGGCGGACAATAAACAGTCCGGCACGATGAGCATCACGCTGACCTTTACCGGGGACCTGACCATCGGCACCAATTACAAAGCCTACCGGAACATGAACGCTTCCATCTTCGGGAAGGAACTCAAGCGGCAGGGCAACAATCCTGCTTTCTTCCTGCGCAATATTAAGGAAATCCTTCTGTCGGACGACCTGACGGTGGTCAATTTTGAGGGAACGCTGGCGGACACCGTGGTGATCCCGGGCAGCAAACGCGGCAACGAGTTCCTGTTCCTGGCGCCGACCAGCTATGCCGAAACGCTGCTCCCCAACGGGATCGAAATGGCGACGCTGGAAAACAACCACGTGATGGATTTCGGGGAAGACGGCTATCAGAGCACCATCCGTTCCCTGCAGAACGCCGGCGTGGTCTGCGCCAATTCCACCGGCGCGGGCATTTATGAGATCAGCGGCATCAAAATCGGCGTGCTGGCCTACCAGACCTTCAACGGCGGATATGACCGGATTTACGCATACCTGGAGCAGGA
>CAMJXZ010000220.1 GCA_946409855.1 uncultured Clostridia bacterium
TCCGCGAAGGGGACGTTCTCCGGCAGGCAGGGCCGGCCGGGGCGGCCGTCCTCATCCAGGCCGAAGATGCCGTACAGCACCATGGCCAGATAGGCGGCTGCGCTCCATGTCTGCCAGGAGCAGGAGCGCCACTCGAGGTATTTGCCCCCGCCTTCCTGCAGGCCGCCGTAGATCCGCCCGTCCTCAGGGTGGTATATTTCGGCGAACTGTCCGTCCCGGACGGCATGGCCGGCAAGGGCGTACAGTTCCCGCGCAAACAGATCGGGCCGGCCGGCCCGGAGGGCGGCCAGCGCCCAGAAGCCCTGGATATGCGGCCAGACGGTGCCGCAGTGCCGCCCGAAGCCGGCGGCATTGTAAGGGGCAAAGGCCGGCCAGACGCAGGGGATGCCGTGGTCTGTCAGGGTGACATGGCGGAGGATGGATTCCGTCTGGGCCCGGTCCGCGATCCCGAACAGGATGGCAAAGGCCAGCCCCAGGCTTTCCTGCGCGCCGCACTCGTAGGCCAGATAGTCAAACAGCCCGGTTTCGGGGTTCCAGAAGGCGCGCCGGACGGCTTCCCGGAGCGCGTCCGCCCGGTCGAGATCGGGGGCCGGGTTTTCGCCCAGCGCTTCCGAAAGGCGCGCCAGCACCCGGAAGGCGTGCTCATATACGCAGTTGGTGGACAGGGCCTTCATGGGGATGCCGCCGCCTGCGGGGACGCGTTCCGCCGGATGCTCGCCGCTCCACCGCAGGATCCCGGAAGAAAGGGAGGGATTCCGGTACCGTTCCGGGTAGGCGGAGACCCCGTCCCCGTAGACGGCGGGGCCGCGGAACAGCCCGTCGGTGGGATCGAATTCTTCGGAAAGGCAATGTGCCATCGTGTTCCGGATGGCGTCCCGGGCGAGGCGGGCGAAGGAGAGGCTGCCTGTCGTCCGCCAGAGCCGCTCGGCGCCCAGGGACCAGATGATCCTGTCCCAGTACTGCCCGCCGATCACGGGGACGCCGTCCCGCGTTTCCAGGACGGACAGCAGGGTGTTTTCCGCGACGGCCGGGTCCAGCAGGGCGGCGGCGAACCAGACGTTGATGGCCGCGTCCCGCGTCCAGGGAGAAGGATAATCCAGCCCGGCCATCAGGCAGGGCCGGGGCCCGGGCAGCAGACCGGTCCGGACCCGCCGGGTATTGACGGCCAATGCGCCTAGGGCCAGGCGGAACGCGCGGGTCAGCTGCTTATCGCCGCAGTCAAAATCCGGGAAATCGGCCAGCATGGTCCTGTTCTCCTTCCTTTGCCGGCAGGCGGTCACCGGCAGACGGGCACGCGGCACAGTGCGGAAAGCTGCGCCTGCCACTGCCGGACGGTCTCTTCCGGAGGCACCGGAAAGCCGTCCGCCGGCAGGCCCAGCTGCTTGCGCTTGCTGTTGCCCAGGGCATGATAGGGCAATAGATCCACCTGCAGGAGGCCGGGCAGGGATCTGGTCAGCCCGGCAATCCCCCGGAAATGGTCCGGGGTATCGTTCACGCCGGGGATCACGGGGCACCGAAGGACAATGGCGGCGCCGCTGTCGTGGAGCTTTTCCAGGTTGCTTTGGATCAGGCGGTTGTCCATGCCGGTCCACCGCCGGTGAAGGTCCGGATCGGTGATCTTCCAGTCGAACAGGAAGCGTCTTACGTACAGGAGCAGCGGACGAAGGCTTTCCCACGGCGCGCAGCCGGAGGTTTCCAGCACCACGCCGATCCCGCTGCGGACGCTGAGCTCCGCCAGCTCCAGGACGAAGTCCGCCTGCAGAAGCGGTTCCCCGCCGCTGATGGTCAGGCCGCCGCGCTGACGGAAAAAGGGCTTGTCCGGAAGGACGCGGGCGAGCACCGCTTCGGCGCTCATGATCGCGCCGCTGATCCGGCAGGCCTCCATGGGGCACAGGGAAACGCAGCGGCCGCAGCCCGTGCACCGGGCGGCGTCATACTGCCCCTGCCCGCCCCGGGCGCCGGAAGGGCAGGCTGAACAGGCGCCGCACTTCACGCACCGGTCGGGAAGCACCAGCGCCTGCGGAAGGGGCCGCTGCATCTCGGGATTATGGCACCAGGCGCAGCGGAGCGGGCAGCCCTTGAGGAACACGCTGGTGCGGATCCCCGGCCCGTCGTTGACGGACATGGAGACGATGTCGCTGACGATCCCGTTCATTATTGTCCTTTTCCTCAGTAGAGTGCCCGGGCGAGCATATCCGCCTGGGTGCCGGGGTCCAGGTTGACAAACCGGGCGCTGAAGCCGCCGACGCGCACAAAGAGGTTCTGGTGCATCTCCGGGTGGCGTATGGCGTCTTCCAGCTCGCCCCGGTCCAGCACGCTGATGTTCAGGGACAGGATGCCCAGATCAAACGCGGCGCTGATCAGGTCGTCGACATCGTCCGGGTGGTTTGTAAACAGGCTCCGGCTGAGCTTCAGGTTCTGGGCCGTGCCGGCGGTCAGGTCCATCCGGGTCGAGGCCAGGGAACGCAGCATGGCGGGCAGGCCGCTATGGTCCATGCCGGCCATGGGGTTGTTGCCGTTGGACAAATAGGTGCCGGCATGCCGGCCGTCGGCCGTGGCCAGGGTGTTTTTCCCGAGGTCCACGTTGGCGCCGTTGTTGATGACCACCACCAGGTAGGAGGAGAGCCCCTGCGCTTCGGCCTGGCGGGCCGTGGTTTCAAAGACGTGGGTGTTGACGATCCGGGCCATTTCGTCCGCGGCGGGGTCGTCGTTGCCGAATTTCGGGCACCGCAAAAGCCGCTTGTGGAGATCCTCGTGCCCCTCAAAATCCGCGTCCAGGATTTTGACCAGGTCGGCCAGGGAAAGGAGCTTTTCCTCATAGACCACTTCCCGGATGGCGGTGAGGCTGTCCGCGACGGTGGTGTTGCCGTAGGTTTCGTAGGTGCCTGCCAGATAGCGCACGCCGCCGTCGACCAGCGGCTTGGCCCGGGCCACGCAGTCGTCCATCAGGAGGCTCATCAGCAGCATGGCGCCGTTTTCCCGCACGGTATCATAGACCAGCCGCTGATGCCGGGCGGCGATCTCGGTAAAATAGGTGACCTGGCGCCGGTAGGCGTCCAGCAGTTTTTCGAAGGTGTCGAAGCTTTCGGGGGCTCCCAGATCCAGCCCGTGGGGGCAGCCCCGGACAGGGTCC
This sequence comes from uncultured Clostridia bacterium, assembly GCA_946409855.1. Taxonomy (GTDB): domain Bacteria; phylum Bacillota; class Clostridia; order Christensenellales; family Aristaeellaceae; genus UBA4246. The sequence goes on from CAMJXZ010000220.1 coordinate 3,134, forward strand.
GTGCCCCGGTGCAGGGTGACCTCCAGCGCCTTGGCCAGGTTGATGATATCGTTGGGCGTCCCGATGCTGCGGTGGGAGAGGACGTATTCCCCGCAGCCGAAAAAGCCGTACTGGTCCGCTTCTTCCGGCGATACGTGCATCATGTTCTTTACCGCGCAGACGGAGGCCTCGTCGTTGAACAGCAGCGGGTAGGTCATCCCATCCGCCAGCATGCGGTAGGCCATGTCCCGGACTTCCCTGGAAAGGCCGTCGTACATCCGCAGGGAGAACTCCGGCTTCAGCTCCCGGAACCGCATGCCGGCGGTCATGATCGCCAGGGAAACCCGGTCCGCGTTTTCCGGGTTGCGGCGGCCGCGGCCGCCCATGACGATCCGGCCGTCCCGGCTGTCCGTGTCCAGCATCAGGCGGTAGAAGGAGAGCAGGAGGCGGACGGCGTCCTCTTCCGTCATCGTCCCCCCGTCCAGATCCCTGACGTACAGGTCGCCCAGATAGACATCCATCCGGCCGAAATCCCGGCCGCCGGTCATCGCTGAATAAAACCAGACGAGCTGCAGCGCGTCCCGGAAGGTCCGGGGCGGGCCGCTCTGCAGACGGGCGAGGCTGTCCAGCATGGGTTGGATCCATTGGGGATCCGCGCCGTTTTGCAGCATGTCCCGGAGCTGAACGTCATACCCGGCGAGGATGGACAGGAGCAGGTCGACCGTCCCTGAAAGGGCGGCAAGGAAATCCCGCTGCTCACCGGAAAGGGAGGGGTCTTCCGCGCGGCGCATGACTTCTTCTTTGAGGCCGGGCAGGCCGAGCCGCACCAGCTTGTCGTAATCCAGCTGGGAGAAGACCAGCCGGTACAGGCCGAAAATGACGCCCGAATCGGACGACCACAGATCGCTGGGCATTTCCCGGCGCATGACCTCGTCAAATTTCGCCCGGACCTTGCCGTTGACGTTTTCCTGCTTCCAGAAGGCGATCAGGTCCGCGATGGCTTTTCGGCGTTCGGGCGACTGGCCTGGCCGGGCCATGACCCGGGCCAGGCGGCTGAAGTCCGCGTAGAAGGAGACATTGTCCAGCCCGTCCCCGTCGTCGTTCCAGTAGCTGGGGGCGACGCCCAGGGGACGGAACACGCGGCGGCCGACCAGGAGATCCCCCTCCTGAACGGGAGCCGCGGCGGCCGGCAGGATGGCCTCCAGGCATTTGAGCTCCCGGATGGCCAGGGAGCAGCCCGTGTACGCCCGGTATATTTCGGTATACCGGAACTCGACGGCCAGGCCGTCGTCCAGATGCAGGTCATCCCAGGCGAAATATCCTCTCATATGATCCTCCCCGGCCGGTTTTTCGGAACGCGGCGCCGCTGAAAAGCGCCGGCGGCGCGGCAGACCGGCTGATAATTTCATTGTAAGGAAAGGAAACGGAAAGCAAAGTGCAGGAATGAGCAGATAATATACAAAAAGTAAGAAGTGAACCTCAGGAAATGCTTGCGGGACCCTCCGGAAACGGCTCTGATTCCTTTACATTTCAGCGGGTTTCGGGTATAATGAAGGGGACATGGGGAACACGGATCAAAATACAGCCTGACGGGTAGAAAGCATCCTTTTATCGTTCCGCGACCGCGCGGGACGCTCCCGGCGGGCGAAACTGTCCGTAAACGGATAATCCAGCGGCGGCCGTTAGGCGGTTCCCTTTTTTATCACCGGTGCCGCGCCGGCATGGTGTGCACAGATGCTGATCGAGTACGGCATTACGAAGGTGTCGCCGGAATGGGAACTGAACGAGACGGTGCCCACCGGCTATTCCCGGATCTATTATGTCGTCAGCGGAAACCTGACCTATGAATCCGCCGAGGGGAAACGGGCGATGGTGCCGGGACGGCTGTACGCCCTGCCCTCGACGGCGCCTTATCATATCGAGCGGGACCCGGGGACCGATTTTATCTGCACCTATCTGCATGTCGTTTTCAGCCGGTACCGCGTCAACGGCCTGATCGAGCTGACGGTTGAGGAGAACAGCTGCCTGAACGCCCTGATCTTTACCGTGCAGAAGGCCATCCGGGAAAGGCGGATCGAGCTGGTGGAGCAGCTGGCGGAGTCGTTTTCCTTTTTCCTCAGGGGAAACGAGTATTTCAATCAGAATTCCGAGATGCTGACCCGGGTGCAGCAGTATGTCCTGCGGCACATCTCCGAGGAGCTGACCATCGAACGGCTGAGCCGGCTGTTCAACTATCATCCGAATTATTTCATCCGCCTGTTCCGCAGCGAGACGGGGTACACGCCCTACCAGTACATCGTCCAGCAGCGGATGCAGTACGCGGTGACGCAGCTGAACCTGGGCCTGCCCAACGACGAGGTCTGCTACGCCTGCGGCTACACGGACTCCAGCACTTTCACCCGCGCTTTCCGCAAGTACTACGGGGTCGCGCCGCAGAAATACCGGAAAGGCTTCAGGAAGCCGTAAGGGGCTGTTTCACAGCCCCTCGATCAAACGGAAACTATGTTTCCGTTTGATCGACAAGAGGAGAACGTCTTTTCCTAAAAAATCCTGCGGGATTTTTCGGGCGGAAAAGACGCAAGGAAAGAATTTTTGCTCCGCAGGTCAAGCCTGCTCCGCAAAAATGAGGAATGCCCCTGGGCCTACCGGCCCGTTATTCGCTGAAATTGAGCCACTGGCTCAATTTCCGGGCGCGAATAA
>CAMJXZ010000221.1 GCA_946409855.1 uncultured Clostridia bacterium
GGTTAGCCTGCCATCTGGGGTTCGCAGCGCCCGGAAAACAGGCCAGTGGCCTGTTCTTACCGAGCAACGGGCCGGCAGGCCCCGGGTCGCAAGACCTCCCTTCGTTCCCTGTTCACCCCGTGAACAGGGAACCCGCGGCGCCTATCCTCTCTATTATAGTATAGAATTTTCTTGTATTTCTGCTGATTATCGGCTATAATAAATAACAATTACTGATTTAGCGACGTTTTTGGAGGGAAAATGGAGGCAGAAAAAAAGACGCCGGTCCACGGAACGGACAGCGTACACACGGATACGAAGAACCGCGACCCCAGCTTTGTGATGACAGGCCATCACTGCCACACCTGTTTCGAACTGTTTTATGTGGACAGCGGGGACTGCCGTTTCCTCATCGAGGACCAGATCAACGACCTCCACGCGGGGGATTTTATCCTGATCCCGCCCATGGCCCTGCACTACACCCGCTACGTGTTCGGCCCCTGCCGGCGGACGGTGGTGCTTTTCCGGGAGGAAGACATGCTGGACGAGGTACGTCAGCGCTTCGCCGGAAGCTCCTGCGATCTGGACAAGCCCCTGATCATCCACGTCCCCCAGGCTTCCCGCACCCAGGTGGCCGCCTGCCTCAAGCAGATGGCCCTGGAAGACAGGATCAGCGACGCCCACTCGGAGCTCATGCGGAAAATGTACCTGCAGGTCCTGCTGCTGCTCTGCGGGCGGGTCCGCCACTTCCTCACGGACCCCCCGGCGGACATCCGGTCCACCGACCAGCAGGTGCTGCAGGCAGCCCAGTACATCAGCCAGCACTACATGTATCCCCTGACCACCGAGGACATCGCCCGGGCCGTCAGCTTCAGCCCCAACTATTTCAGCCGCAAGTTCCGGCACGAGACCGGCATCGGCCTGCATGAATACCTGGTGTTCATCCGGCTCCACCACGCAGCCCAGGAGCTGATCTCCACGGACGATTCCATCACCGCCATCGCCCTGCGCTGCGGCTTTTCGGACAGCAATTACTTCAAGGACTGCTTCAAGCACAAATACGGCGTCACGCCCCGGCAGTACCGGAAGATCCGGTCGTGACGCCAGACACAGGTGAACGCACGCCCAGGGCGCGCGTTCATTTTTGTTTTCCCCTGGGCGCCGGCAGCTCGTCCGCGACCGCCGCGGCCAGTTCCTGAAGGAAAGCCCGGTTGTCCACATTGTCCACCAGCAGCATCTCTTTCGCCCCCTCGTAAGGAAGCTCCCTGTCCGCGTCCGGCATCATCGCCAGCGCGGATTTTGTCGGCTTTACCAAAAGCCGGTTGTCGTATATCCCGCCGATGACCCTGCCGCGGCAGTACAGGATGTATTCCCCCATCATCGCCCGCCAGGCGATGTCCGGAAGATCCGAAAGCTGTTCCAGGATAAAATCCAGGTATTCCCTGTCCGATGCCATGTATTATCCTTCTTTCTTCTGTGATTCCCGCAGTTGCTCCAGATACGGCCTGTATCGTTCGTATTGGATCATGAGAACAGGCTCCTGCCGGACGAACTGCAGGAAGGACCCGGGGTCCATCCACCGGTAATCGACCGTTTCCCCCTCCTGCAGCCGGACCTCCGATGGATCGCAGGATACCCATCCCAGATACGCGTACAGGAAGGATTTCGTTTCCGGCCGCCTGGTGACGCTGATCAGCGTCAGCTCCTCCACGCGCAGGCCGGTTTCCTCCAGCGTTTCCCTCCGGGCGGCCTCCTCCGGCGTCTCCCCGCAGAGGGCGGACCCGCCCGCGCTGGCTTCCCAGCAGCCGGGATACATTTCCTTCCCGGGGTCCCGCCTGGTCAGCAGGAAATCCCCGTCCCTGCGGCGGACCAGGACGTCGCACACCACATGGTACCGGCCCCGCGGGATTTCCCCGGCGCGGGCGCGTTCCCAGGTTTCCCCCGTCCTTAACCCGGCTTCATCGTAAAGATCCCACCGTTCCAATCCGCGCCCTCCTTATGGGTCCGCTGTCAGTTCCCGCAGATCCCGTATTTTCACAAAGGATGTTTCCACGTCCGCGGCCGGGTTCGCGGCGATCAGCAACGGCGTGATCCCCAGGGCGGCCGCCCCTTCCAGGTTGCGCGCGCTGTCGTCGATGAACACGGTCTCTTCCGGGGCGGCGCCGCATTGCCGCAGCGCGTCCTCAAAGATGCGCGGGTCGGGCTTGAGCGCGCCGACAAAGCAGCTGAACGTCCGGTACTTTAGATACCGGGAAACGCCCAGGTGCTCAAGCTGCGGGAGAATGCTCGGCCAGGTATCGGAGATCACGCCCAGCCGGTGCGTCCGGCTCAGCGTTTCCAGCACCTGCACTACCCCGGGATACGGGATGTAGTTTTCCATGTTGAGGGCCCGGTCCCGGGCAATCCGCGCCACGTCCTCCGGTGCAAACCCCAGCGCCAGGCGGTCGGAAAGCGCCCGGTAAAACCCGGTGAACTGGCGGATCTCTTCTTCCACCGTGGTCAGCCTGTGGCATCTGAGCAGGTCCCGGAGCCCCGCTTCCATCGCTTCCCGGATTTGTCCGCCGCTCCGAAGCCGCAGCTTCTCCCCGGCCCGGTCCAGAAACGCGCGCGTCAGCATCCAGTCCCCCGACGCCGGGTAGTCCAGCGTATAGCCCACGTCAAAGAAGATCACCTTTTTATCCCGGAGCAGCGGCAGCATCCTGTTCTCTCCTTTCCCGTTTTTATTCCCCGAACCGGATCACCTGGCCTTCGGCGTCCACCCGGGCCGTCACGCCGAAGGGCATGATGCACCGTGGCATCGCGTGGCCGATGTTCAGGTTGAAGACGACCGGCAGCTCCGGCCGGCCGATGACCTCGGTCAGCAGCTTTTTGTATTCTTCCGCGTACGTTTCATCCATCGGCTTTCCGGCCAGCACGCCGGACACCGCCCCGAAGACGCCCGCTTCTTTCAGGTATTCAAGCGCCTGCCGGTACTTTTCCGGGGACGGTTTTTCCTCGCTGCTTTCCAGCAGCAGGATCCGGCCCCGCCAGTCCCCGGCGTCCGGGAAAAGGCGGTATTTTTCGCACATCGCCGGCATATCCGGGTACCGCTCCCCGCTGAACATGTCGTACAGGGAATCGATGCAGCCGCCCAGGATCTTCCCGGAAAACACGGGCGGCCCCTGCAAAAGCTCAAACCCACCGTTGGGCAGGGCGGGCAGCTGTTTTCCCACCTGGTCCCGGTCAAAGCGAGCCCGCTCGCGGTACCAGACATTGCTCGGGGTGATTTCCCGGATCGTTCCGGTGGCGATCAGTTCCTCAAAATACTGCTTCGTATAGGGGTGCATGTCCGGCCCCAGCTCGCAGATGTCCGGAAAGAAGGCCTGGCCGTAGAAGGTATTCAGGCCGGCCTTATGCAGCATCAGGTGGTTGAGCGTGGTGTCGGAAAAGCCCAGGAACACCTTGTCCCGTACCGCTTCCGCCAGTTCCCCGCGGTCAAACAGGTACGGCGCCAGCCGGTACATATCATCCCCGCCGATGGCGCAGAGGATCATATCCGTTTCCGGGTCCCGCAGCGCCTGCAGCAGGTCCTCCGCTCTTTTTTCGGGATGCGCCCGGACATACTCCAGCCCCTTCATCGCGTGGGGCATGAAGCGGACGTTCAGCCCGTACGCCTCAAGGCGCCTCAGGCCGATCTCCACCTCAAACCGCACTCCAGGCTCGCCGATGATCCCGCTGGAAAGGCTGACGACCGCGACATTCCTGATCATGTTTCCCATCCTTTCTGATCCTGCTTTGCCCCTGTCCCGTCCGCGGGATCAGTATTCCCCCGCGTCGATCATTCTGCGCAGCACGGCCGCGTAATCGTGGGCCGTCTTCCCCACCCTCTCCGGGTTGACCTGGTAATGGATATTGTACAGCAGGCCGTTTTCCCCCGTCCGGTCCGCCAGGTGTTCTTCGTCGATGTGCGCGCCGACGACCTCCAGGCAGATCAGCGCGTGATCGTCCCCGGGGACGATTTCCTTTTCCCAGGCGTACCGGCATTCCAGGTTCATGAAGCATTCCCGGACCAGCGGCGCGTCCACCCACAGGGCCTTTTCGGCCGTGAGGCCGGAAGCGGCGATCTCATCGTCTTCATAGGCGTTGTTCCGGATGGTGGCCATGCAGGCTTCGTAATGCGCCGCGGACATAAAGTTGAGGACCGCTTCCTTCCGTTCCTGAAAGCTCCGGTACAGATGCCCGCTTTTGTTGACGCTCGCCAGGATGGCGTAAAAGCCGTTCCCCCGGTCCGCGCTGGTAAAGGCCGCCCAGGACTGCATGCAGGCGTTGGGCTGTCCGTTGGCCTTCCAGGTGGTGACCAGGAACAAAGGAGAAGGGACCGTCATCACAAATTCCTTCCACGAAAAGCCGAAGGAGCGGGAAACGTCGCCGAAGGTCCCCTTCATGCCCTCCGGCATCTCCCTGTAATGGTGCTTCATACGCGCTGTCCTCCCAGATATTAATCGATGATGACCCGGGAAAAGACCGTTTCCTCCTCCAGGTCTTCCCGGGCAGCCATGCCGAAGTAAGGGCTGCCGTCCCTGCGGAAATGGACCCGCCGGATGCCGTCGCACCGGAGGGTTTCCCGGATGCCGGTCTCGGCGTGGTAGGCGATCATCAGCTCCCCGTCTTCGTTTACGAAGAAGGAGTTGTGCCCCGGCCCGTATTCGCCCTGAACGGAATAATAGGTCAGCACCGGGGTGATGCTCTTTTTCCAGGACCGCAGGTCCGTCAGGTCGCTTTCCGTGTCCGCCGTCAGCAGGCCCAGGGCATAGGTGTAGCGGTTGGCGGACCCGCCGGAATAGGCAAGGTACACCCGCCCGTCCCGGATGAAGGCGTGGGGCCCTTCGTTGTTGATGGTGCCCTCGGTATTCTCCCAGCCGTACAGCGGCCGCGTCAGCAGCACCGGGTCGCTTGTAAGCTTCCAGGGTTCCTTTTCGTCGATGGCGGCGATGTACAGCATGGACCCGGAATCCAGCGGCGTGCCGATGTGCTCCCGGTAGGACCAGACGACGTAGGACCCGCTCTTTGCGCCGATATAGGTCATGTCCAGGGTGATGGCGTCCCGTGCCAGCGGCGTCCCGTCCCGCTTGACCACCCGGACAGGCTCTTCCCAGCCAGCCTCGTCGATGATCCGGCCGGTCTTTTTCTTTTTCATCAGGTGGCACTGGGGGCCCCAGGCATGGCCGCTGACGGCGAAGAGGATGTACAGCTCCCCGCCGATGACATGAAACTCGGGCGCCCAGAAGGTCTGCTCGAACCCGCGCTCCGGGCTGAACGGAAGGATGCAGTGCTCCTCCGCGCCTTCCGCGAACAGGTCCTCGACGCGGGACGCTTCCCGCGCGTACAGGCCGATGTCGTTCAGGTTGTCGTTGGTGGAGACGTAATACCATTTCCCGTCCCAGGGAAAGATCACCGGGTCCCCGTAGCCGCGGGCCAGCGGGAAGCGGAAGCGCTGCTGCGAGACGGTGCCCCGCACCGGGTAAGCGCCGGGCCGGTCAAAGCGGACGGTCTCCTTCTGCCAGCGCACCTTTTTGCGCCGCTCAGAGCCGTCGCTGTAGGAAAGCAGGGCGCTGGTCTCGTCCAGTTCCCGCGCCGTGCGGACGCGGATGGTCTCCGGCACCCGGGTCCCGGTATGGACGATCGGGCTCCACCAGCGGAGCGCCTCCTCCGCCGTCTCCCGGTCCAGCGTCAGCGCGTCGCCGGCGTCCTCAGGCAGCGCGGTCTGATCCACCAGGCCCGCGCAGTCAAAATGGATCAGGTCCCGGGTCGTCCAGAGGACCGCCCGGC
>CAMJXZ010000222.1 GCA_946409855.1 uncultured Clostridia bacterium
ACGGCGGAATCGAACAGCTCCCGGGAAATATCCTCCGCGTCGTAGCGGTTGAGGATGCGGACGTCCGTCAGCCGGGGGATGCCCAGCAGCGACCGGACGTCGGAGAGCAGCGCTTCCGCCTCGTTGGCCAGTTCCTTTTTCTTTTCCACAAAGATCCTGTATACCATTACTCTTTTTCCTCCGCCCGGAGCGCCCGGGCGCCGATGTCGCTGCGGCAGTACGCGTTGTCAAAATGAATGCGGCGAACCATGGCGTAGGAAGCGCCGACGGCTTCCTTCAGCGTATCCCGGACCGCGGTCACCCCCAGCACCCGGCCGCCGGAGGTAAAGAGCTTTCCGTCTTTCTCCTGAACGCCGGCGGCATAGACCGAAGGCCAGACGTCCTCCGGAACGGTGATTTCAAAGCCTTTTTCGTAGTGGGCGGGATACCCCCGGCTGGCCATGATCACGCAGGCGGCGCAGCCGTTATTGACGGTGACCGGCGTATCCTTAAGGGTGCCTTCGGTGACCGAGCGCATGACCGTCAGCAGGTCGCTTTTAAGCAGCGGCAGCACCACCTGGGTCTCCGGGTCGCCGAAGCGGCAGTTGTACTCGATGACCTTGGGGCCGTCCCCGGTGATCATCAGGCCGAAGTACAGACAGCCCCTGAAGGGCCGTCCCTCCGCCTTCATCGCCCGGATGGTGGGCAGGAAGATCTCCCGCATGCAGCGCTCCGCCACATCCTGCGTGTAGTAGGGGTTCGGGGCGATGGTGCCCATGCCGCCGGTGTTCAGGCCCGTATCATTGTTGCCGGCCCGCTTATGGTCCATGGAGGAAACCATGGGCTTGACCGTCTCGCCGTCGGTAAAGGCGAGCACGGACACTTCGGGGCCGGTCAGGAATTCCTCGATGACCACCTTTTCCCCGCTCTTGCCGAAGCGGCCGTCCCGCATCATGCCGGTGACGGCCTGACGGGCTTCTTCCCGGGTCTGCGCGATGATGACCCCCTTGCCCAGGGCCAGGCCGTCGGCCTTGACCACGATGGGTACCGGCGCGGTTTCCAGATACCGGAGCGCCCGGGAAAGATCGTCAAAGGTTTCGTAGGCCGCGGTGGGGATGCCGTATTTCTTCATCAGGTTTTTGGAAAAAACCTTGCTGCCCTCGATGACGGCCGCGTTGGCCCGGGGGCCGAAGCAGGGCACGCCGGCGGCTTCCAGAGCGTCCACGCAGCCCAGCACCAGCGGGTCATCCGGAGCGACGACGGCGTAATCCACCTGATGCTCAACGGCAAAGCGGACGATGCCGTCCACGTCCGTCGCGGCGATGTTCACACACTGGGCGTCCCGGGCGATGCCGCCGTTTCCGGGCAGCGCGTAAATCGTTTCCGCTTCCGGGTTTTCCCGGAGCTTTCTGATGATGGCGTGCTCCCGTCCGCCGCCGCCGACAACCAGTATTTTCATAGAGCGCTCCTTTTTATCATCAATGGGTACTGTCCCTTTACATCAGTCAGATTTGTTTCGTTTTCCGGATGGGGTGATCAGGGGGAACCGCTCACAGGTTGTAGTCCTTGGCGGGCTGTGAGGGGCCGGACGGTTTTCAGCGAAGAACGGTACAGTAAGTTCATGAGATAACCTCATCCGGCCCGCTGCGCGGTCCACCTTCCCCATGGGGGAAGGCTTTTGGATTGCGCGTCCAGGGGCTGAATCCATCCGGCCTGCTTACACGGCCACCACCAGGTCTGGCCGGCTCGTTGTTCGCTGAAATTGTGTCCATGGCATCATATCCGGACGTTCAGCCCGATCAGAGAGGAAGGCGGCTTTGCCCGTCTGCTTTCCCTACGGGGAAAGTCAAACGCGGTTGGGAGATCAATGATGGAAAAGCCTCATGCCGGTGAAGGCCATGGCGATGCCGTAGCGGTTGCAGGCCTCGATCACCAGGTCGTCGCGGATGGAGCCGCCGGGCTCGGCGATGTAGCGGACGCCGCTCTTGTAGGCGCGGTCGATGTTGTCGCTGAAGGGGAAGAAGGCGTCGCTGCCCAGGGCCACGTTCTGAACGCCGTCCAGATAAGCGCGCTGTTCCTCGCGGGTGAAGGGCGCGGGCCTTTCGGTAAAGTATTTCTGCCAGTTGCCCTCGGCGCATACGTCCTCTTCGTTCTGGTTGATGTAGCCGTCGATCACGTTGTCCCGTTCCGGCCGGCTGAGCTCTTCCTTAAAGGGCAGGGCGAGAACCTTGTCCGACTGGCGCAGGAACCAGGTATCCGCCTTGCCGCCCGCCAGGCGGGTGCAGTGGATGCGGCTCTGCTGGCCGGCGCCGACGCCGATGGCCTGGCCGTCGACGGCGTAGCACACGGAATTGGACTGGGTGTATTTGAGGGTGATCAGGGAAACGATCAGGTCCCGGGCGGCGCTTTCCGGCAGGTCCTTGTTGACGGTGACCAGGTTGTTCAGCAGCTCGCGGCCGATTTTGAAGTTGTTGCGGCCCTGCTCGAAGGTGATGCCGAAGACCTGCTTGTGTTCCAGCGGGTCGGGCACATAGGACGGGTCGATCTTCACGATGTTGTAATTGCCCTTGCGCTTGGTCTTGAGGAGCTCCAGCGCTTCGGGTTCAAAGCCCGGGGCGATGATGCCGTCGGACACTTCCCGGAAGAGCATTCTGGCGGTGGTCAGGTCGCACACGTCGCTCAGGGCCACCCAGTCGCCGTAGGAGCACATGCGGTCCGTACCGCGGGCCCGGGCGTAGGCGCAGGCCAGGGGAGAATCGTCCAGCCCCTCGATGTCGTCCACAAAGCAGGCTTTCTTGAGCTTTTCGGAAAGCTTTATGCCCACCGCGGCGGAGGTGGGGGAAACGTGCTTGAAGGAAGTGACGGCGGGCAGGTTCAGGGCTTCCCGGAGCTCCTTGACCAGCTGCCAGGAGTTGAACGCGTCCAGAAAGTTGATGTAGCCGGGCCGGCCGGAGAGCACTTCGATGGGCAGGTCACTGCCGTCGTGCATGAAGATCTTCGCGGGCTTCTGGTTGGGGTTGCAGCCGTACTTCAGTTCAAATTCTTTCATGACGCTCACCTCACTGATTTTTGTTGACCAGGCGGCTCTCGCATGTGCCGTCCGCCAGGCTGATCATGCGCACGTAGAGGGAAATCTTGTTGTCCTCGTTGAGGGACTGCCAGATTTCGCCGGTCACCCGGTCGATATCGCTGCCGATCGCGACCCGCTCCGGCTCTCCCTGGAAGGTGGGAATGGGATTCCCGTCGCCCACGTAGGTGTGGAGGAAATGGCCCAGACCGGCTTTGGCGGGATAATCAAAGGTATAGCGGGCGCAGGCGGAGCCTTCCGGATCGATGCTCTTCAAAATGCTCATCTGATAGGTGAAGCCGCCGTTTTCGAAGGTCAGCATGCCGCTGATGCGCGGGGTGAAGTTCGGGGCGTCCGGCTCGAACTGACGCGCTTCCAGCGCCTGGCTGAAGCTCAGGCCCCGGCGCAGGCCCTCATAGATGGTGTCCGTCTGGTTGCCGTTGGTCACGATCAGATGGTTTTCGTACCGGCGCAGGGCGGCGTAGATGATGAGGCTCGGATCCTGCACTTTGGAGGCGTCAAAAGGCTCGGTGAACACTTCCCCGTTCTTTTCCGTAAAGACGCGGTTGCGGCTGTTCTGGCTGCGGCCCATGATGAAATAGGCGGTCACGGCCTTCATGCCGTCATCGCTCATGCCGATCACGATGCCGCGGCCGGGGTAGGTGTTGTTCCGGAGAAGGTCCGAAAGAGAATGCGTCTGATAGATATCCATGTGTCAGGCTCCTTTCTGCGCTGCCATCTGCTTGCTCAGCATTTCCACCGCGGCGGGCAGGATCTTCCATTCCGCCTGCTTCATCACCCGGAGCTGCAGCTTTTCCGGGGTATCGCCGGGATAAACCCTGACGGCCTTCTGCAGGATGATCGGGCCGCCGTCCGGCACTTCGTTGACAAAATGGACGGTCGCCCCGGTGACCTTGACCCCCCGGGCCAGCGCCGCCTGATGCACCCTGAGCCCGTAGTACCCCTCCCCGCAGAAGGACGGGATCAGGCTGGGATGCACGTTGATGACGCGGCCGGAGTAGCGGTCCGTGAACCATTGGCTCAGGATGGCCATGAAACCGGCCAGGACGATCAGGTCGATGCCCTCATCGTCCAGGGCCCGGGCGATCGCTTCCTCAAAAGCCTGCTGGCTGCCAAGCGCTTTGCGCAGGACCACCCGGGCGGGCACGTTGGCCGCTTCCGCCCGGCGCAGGGCGTAGGCGTCCTGCTTGTTGGCGATGACCAGGGCGATTTCGCCGTGGCGGATGACGCCCGCGGCCTGCGCGTCCAGGAGGGCCTGCAGGTTGGTGCCCCCGCCGGAGACCAGGACGGCGACGCGCGCTTTCCGTTCCGTCATGATTTGCTCCTTTCCCCGGGCATGTTCAGCAGCGGCAGCAGCATGCTGCCCAGGGAATTGCCCAGGATGACCAGCAGGATGAATACGAGCGACCGGATATTCAGTACGTTCCCCGCCGCGAAATAGAACATGTCGGCGATGGAATGCTCAAACCCGCTCAGGATGAAGACCGGAATGCAGAACAGGATGCCGATGACATCCTTCCTGTCCCGGTAAATGCTGACGGCCAGGTACATCAGCACCCCGCAGAACAGCCCGCGCAGGAAGGTCTGAAGGGCGGTCTGCCCGAGTTTCCCCAGGCACAGCGTTTCCGCGGCGTCTCCCAGAGCCGGCAGCGCCAGGCGGATCAGCACCCCGCCCAGGACCGTGCCCAGGAGATTGCCCAGCAGGCCCAGCCCAAGCGCCGCCCAGTCTTCCTTTCCGTGCTTTTCCGGGAGGAAGCCGACCCGACCGGTAAAGAGGGAATACCCCTTGATGCAGATGCACAGAAGGGCGACCGAGAAGAGCACCGCCCCTATGCAGCGGTTTTCGCAGGCCAGGAACACGCTGCCGCCGATGGTGATCAGCAGCCCGGCGCACAGGCCGGATATCGTCTTTTTCAGCATAGCTCGATCTTTTCCCCGCCGGGCGCGATTTCGCCGATGACGTAAGCTTCCTCGCCGTGCGCGCGAAGGACGGAAAGCGCTTTGTCCGCGTCCTCTTTCGCGGCGACGACGGCCATGCCGACGCCCATGTTGAAGGTGTTGAACATGTCCCGCTCGGGGATATGGCCCATGTCCGCGATCAGGCGGAAGACGGCGGGCGTGCGGACAGCGCTTTTATCGATCCGGGCGCACAGGCCGTCCGGGACGGCGCGGGGGATGTTTTCATAAAAACCGCCGCCGGTGATGTGGCTGATGCCGTGGATCTCCGCCTGTGAAAGGGCGGCCAGGACGGCTTTTACGTAGATGCGGGTCGGGGTCAGGAGCGCTTCGCCCAGGGAAACGCCCAGCTCCGGCACGGTCTTCCCCAGATCGGCGTTTTCCACGTCAAACACCTTGCGGACCAGGGAGTAGCCGTTGGAATGGATGCCGCTGGAGGCCAGGGCGATCACCGCGTCGCCGGCCCGCACGCGCGCGCGGTCCAGCACCCTGCTTTCGTCCACCAGGCCGACGGAGAAGCCGGCCAGGTCGTAATCGTCCGGCCGCATGGTGCCCGGGTGCTCGGCCGTTTCGCCGCCGATCAGGGCGCAGCCGGCCTGCACGCAGCCTTCCGCTACGCCGGATACCAGCGCCGCCACCTTTTCGGGATCGTTTTTACCGATGGCGATGTAATCCAGGAAAAAGAGCGGGCGGGCGCCGCAGCAGATGATGTCGTTGACGCACATGGCCACGCAGTCGATGCCGACGGTGT
>CAMJXZ010000223.1 GCA_946409855.1 uncultured Clostridia bacterium
ATTTTTGCGGAGGTTAGCCTGCCATCTGGGGTTCGCAGCGCCCGGAAAACAGGCCGGCAGGCCCCGGACCGCAAGCCCCCCCTGCGGTACCTGTTCAGTCTTTGACTGAACAGGTACGTCTCCTCACTGGTTGAGGGATTTTCGGAAGCGCTGGGTCAGCGCGGGGGCGTCGGCGCTTTCCCGGACGACGATGAAAATGGTGTTGTCCCCTGCCATGGTGCCCAGCACCTCGGGCAGGTCCATGCTGTCCACCGCTTCCGCGGCGGCGTTGGCGCTGCCCGGCAGGGTGCGCAGGACGATGATGTTGCCGGCGTAATCAGCCGACAGGACGGAATTGACGAAGATGTAGCTGAGCCGCTCGGTGATGCTGCCGCTCTGGGCGTCCCCGTTCTGCACGTACCTGGAGCCGCCCTTCCCGTCCGGCGCCTTGACGAGGCGCAGGTCCTTGATGTCCCGGGAAACGGTGGCCTGGGTGACGGGGATGCCCCGCTGGGACAGGCGCTCGGCCAGCTGCGTCTGCGTCTCGATGGCTTCCTCCTGGATCAGGCGGAGGATGGCGGCGTGACGATCCTGTTTCATACGTCTCCTTTCAGGTGGGCGGCGCCCCGCGCGGAGTTCACTTGAGGTCCTTCCGCAGGAGCTTTCCGTTGTAGCTGCGGGGGATTTTGTCGATGGGGACGATGACGGCGGGCACCTTGTAGGGTTCCAGGTTCGCGCTCAGGAAGGAACGGATGGCGATGGGGTCGAAGGGCTCGCCGGGCTGCAGCTGCACGAACAGCTTGGGCACGCTGCCCTTCATGGGGTCCGGCAGGGGGACGACCCCGCAGTCCGCCACCTGGGGGAGCTTGCGGACGGTGTTCTCGATCTCCTCCGGGGAGACCTTGTTGCCGCCGACGTTGATCACGTCCCCCTTGCGGCCCAGGAGGATGATGTCCCCGTCTTCGTCAAAGTAGGCGATGTCGTTGGAATAGACGGCGCCGCCGATGAGCACCTTCCCGGTCTCCTCCGGGTCCTGCCAGTAGCCCAGCATGTTCATGGCGCCCCGGCTGGACAGCAGCCCCGGGTGCTCGGCGGAGGAGGCGACGGGCTGCCGGTTGTCGTCCACGATGACGATCTCCGCGTTGCAGGCGGGCCGGCCGATGCAGTGGTCCTTCGGGTCCGGACGGTTGAAGTTGTAGATGCAGATGCAGCCGCTTTCGGTGCTGCCGTAGAAATTGTACAGCCGCGTTTCGGGCAGGAGGGCGCAGATCTTCTCCTGGTCCGCCTTCATCATGGGGGCGGCCCCGAACTGGATGTACCTGAGCTGCCTCCGGTAATCCCCCAGCTTGTCCTTCGTCAGCTTCAGCAGCACCGACAGGGCGGAGGGCACCAGGTCCATGGCGTTGGCGTGATACTGGTCCAGCAGGGCGAACAGCCGGGGGATGTTCATCACGCTGCCCAGCAGGAGGACGGCGCTGCCGTTCACCATGTTGGCGTAGTAGCGGCGCAGCCCGTGGGAATGGTTCATGGGCGAGGGGATGATTTCGATGTTGTCCTTTTCCATCCCGACGCCGTTCATCACGTTTTCCGCCAGGGCGATGCTGCTTTTGTGGGTGAGGACGATGCCCTTTTCCCGGCCGGTGGTGCCGGTGCTGAAGAGGATCTCGCACACGGTGTCCGGGGCGGGGAAGGCGTTTGGCTCAAAGACGTCCGCCCCGGCGGCCCGGGCGGAAAGCTCCTCCCAGGTAACGGCCCGGAAGGAACCGAAATCGCCCGGCCGGCAGGAAACGACGGCCGCGGCGCTGACCCGGGCGGCGAAGGAAGCGATCTTGTCCAAAGCGCAGTTGTGCTCCACCGGGACAAAGACCGCCCCCAGCACCTGCAGCGCCAGCTGCGACGCCAGGTACTCGATGGTCTGGCAGGCCTCGACGACGACGGCGCTGCCGGCGGCGATCCCCATTCCGGCAAAGCAGGAGGCAAAGCGCCCGATGAGGCGGGTGTACTCAAAGTACGTGACCTGGCCGCCGTCGTCCGCCAGGCAGAGCCTGTCCGGCTGGGTTCCGGCGTGACGGTAAACGGCTTCTGCGATCGAATGAATCGTCATGGCGCAATCTCCTTTAAATGGTGCTGAACGCGGGCCAGTATTCCATCAGCAGCCAGCCGGTCAGGCTCATCAGGGCGATGACCACGATGGTGATCGGGATGCCCTTTTTGAGCATATACCGGGGTTCCAGCCCGTATCCCACGGGGATGGCGCGGATGGAGGTGGGCAGCATGTAGGAGAGATTCACGCCGATGGAGGCGATGTAGATGTAGGGGATGGGGTTCTTGCCCAGGCCCTGCACGATGCCGATGACGATGGGCATGGCGACGGCGGCGGTGGCGGTGTTGCTGGTGACGTCCGAAAGCAGGACGGTGAACACGGTGATGACCAGCACGGTCACGTACCCGCCGGTCATGCTGGTGCCGGCGATGAACTCGCCGATGGCCGCGGCGGCGCCGCTCTTATTGATCAGGGTGCCGGCGGCCAGGCCGCCCGCGAACACGTAGATGAGCTCCCAGACGATCTTCTTCTGGGTGTTTTTCCATTTCATCAGCGGGGAGCCGTCCCTGTTCCCGATGAAGAAGGAGAGCATGGCGCAGATGATGAACACGTAGGCGGGCTTGAGCCCGGGCAAAAGGTCCTGGTACAGCTGGCGGGTGAAGGAAAGCACCGTCGCCAGCAGGAACAGGATCAGGGACCAGAGCTCCGCCCCGCTCATCTTCGGCATGGCCTTGTACTGGCTGACAAAGTACTCGCGGGACCCGCCCAGCTCCTCGCCCTTTTTGCAGCCGATCAGCAGCATCAGGATGTTGCTGACGATCAGCACCGCCATGATGGGCAGGAAACGGACGACCCAGGAAATGTACATGTATTCCTGCCCGGTGACCTGCTCCAGATAATCCACGGTGACCAGGTTCATCGCCCCGCCCAGGGGGGAGGCCAGCCCGCCCACGCCGGTAGCGTAGGCGATGGTGAGCAGCAGCAGCGAGCCGATGCGGCTTTTGGCGATGTCCTTATGCCCGACGTAGCGCAGCATGGAGACAGCGATGGGGGTGACGGCGGCGCAGACCACCGCGTTGGGCAGGATGGCGGAAAGCAGCGTGCAAAGCAGGAACCAGAAGATCACCTGGCTGCGCAGGTTGCTGCCCACCATGGACAGGAACTTGGCGGCGATCCGGTTGTCCAGCCCGGTCTCTTCCCAGGAAACCGTGAGGATGGAGGCGCCCAGCAGCAGCAGGATGGTCTCCGAGGCGTAGTTGGCGATGACCGTGGACATGTCCGCGATCTGGAACACGGCGTTGCAGGCGATGGGCAGGAAGGCGGTGACGGCGAAGTCCACCGGCCCGGTGATCCACCAGAAGGCCATCCACAGCACCGTCCCGATGGCGGCGCGGGCTGCGAACGCCGGGAAAACGCTCTTGGGAAGCAGCAGGCAGCACAGCGCGAACAGCGCCGGGCCTGTCAGCGTCAGGATCCATTTCTTGGCGCCTTTCATTGAAGTTCCTCCACCATTTCCCACATTGTCTCGACGGACTCGAAGTACTTGGGCTGGATGTATTCCATCGTCACCGAGATGCCGAACATTTCCTCAATCTCGGCGATGATGGCCACTACGGCCATGGAATCCAGGATGCCGGAGCTCATGAGCGTCTTCTCCCGGTCAAAATCGATGGCCGGAAATTTGTCCTTCAGCATTGCTTTCAGTTCTTCCATTGCGATTTCCTCCCGTTGTGCGTTTCAGATGCGTCAGAATTTTTCATAGATAAATTCGCTGGCGACAAACCCGGGCCCGTAGCAGCCCAGGATGAGGACGGCGAACAATCCGGCAAAGAGGATGAGCCACCGCAGAACGATGTTCTTTTTCGCGATGGTCTCGCGCAGGGGCATCTTTTCCTGCTTCAAGTCCACCACCCACAATACCAGGACGGCCAGGGCGGCCGCCAGCACGTTCATCAGGGTGATGCCATAACCCGTATCGGTGTTCAGGAAATCTCTGCCCAGGGTGTAGATGCGGGTCGGATGAAAGGCGCGGATCTCCGGCAGGAGCAGGGCGAAGTTCGTTTTGAGCTCGCCGTTGAAGGAAACGCCGCGCGTCAGCCGGGTCAGGATGCCGCCCAGGTAGCCGAAGGCGCTTTTGATGTCCGCCGCCCGGAAAAAGATCCGGCCCAGGCAGCACAGCAGGTAGGTGCGGGCCATCTGCCACAGGCGCCGCCATTTCCCGTCGGCCCTGATATGAAGGCGGGCGTTGATCTTCTGAAAGACCGGGTCCAGCACCTGGGAGCCGATCAGCAGCGCGGCGTGGAACAGGCCCCAGATCACAAAGTTCCAGGAAGCGCCGTGCCAAAGGCCCGTGATCATCCACACAACCAGGATGGGGAAGCAGGAGGCGAACAGCTCCGCCTGCCGGGACTTTCCCTTGGCGCTCAGGTTCTTTTTGACCTTCCGCATCAGATTGGAGGCGGAAACGGGGAAGTAGACGTAATCCTTGAACCACTCCATCAGGGAGATGTGCCACCTGCGCCAGAACTCGGCCATGGTCCTGGAGAAATAGGGGTGATTGAAGTTTTTGCGCAGGCGGATGCCGAACATTTCGGAAACGCCGGTGACGATGTCGATGCAGCCGGAAAAGTCCGCGTAGATCTGGATGGAGTAAACCAGCACCCCGGCCAGCAGCATCAGCCCGGAGCACTCCTGATAATGGTCGAACACGTGGGACACGAACGGGCCCAGCCGGTCGGCGATCACCAGCTTCTTGAAAAAGCCCCACAGGGCCAGCTCCGCCCCGAAGGCCAGGTTCCTGGTGTCCAGGGCGATGCCCTTCTGCAGCTGACTGTCAAACTCCCCGAAGCGGTCGATGGGCCCCTGGACGATGTGGGGGAAATAGGACAGATAGACCATGTAGTGCAGGAAGTTCTTTTCCGCCGGGTAGCGCTTCCAGTACACGTCCAGGATGTAGCTGAGCGCCATGAAGGAATAAAAGGAAATCCCCAGCGGCAGGATCATCCGGAAAACGGGCACCTGGGGGATACGGAGCAGGGACAGGAGGGCGTTCAGGTTGGTCGTCACAAAGCCGGTGTATTTGCAGACGGCCAGCAGCGCGATGGTGACGAAAAGCCCGCTCTGCAGGGAGCGTTTGGCCTTTTTCCTGGATTCCGCCCGGACGGCCTTTTTGGCGGAAGCGTCGGCGCAGGCCTTCAGGGCGGTGTCCGCCTGCTCGTAAATGCGCCGCATCGAAAGCCCGGCCCAGTAAGTCGTCCCCATGGTGACCAGCAGGAAAGGGAGGTACTGCGGCCCCGCGATCAGGTAAAAGGCCAGGTTCGCGGCGGCCAGCACCCAGCGCTGGGCTTTGCGCCCCAAAGCGTAATACAGGATCAGCGCGGCGCAGGAAAACAGGATAAAACCGAAGGACTGATAGCTCATCTGTACGCCACCGTTTCTTGAAAATGATCAGCGGAAAAGCCGAGCCGTTTCACGGGCAGACACTGATGCGGACAGGCCGGGAAGCGTCCCGCGGCGCGTTTGCGTCATGCCCGTCCCATGATCTGAAAACGTTTTAATCGCTCTTGGGGGGAACGCAGTGATAGTCGAACCGGCCGTACGCCCGGTCCTCCCCGCTGCCCTGATAGGGGACGACGGTATAATACCAGTCCGCGCCGCCGGCGGTGTCCGTCAGCGCGGTTTCCGCGGTATCGCCCGCAGGCTCCCACGCTTTTTCGCCCTGCCTCCGG
>CAMJXZ010000224.1 GCA_946409855.1 uncultured Clostridia bacterium
TCTGCATGAACCGGCCCCGGCCGCCTGACGCGGTCCGGGGCTGCCCTTTTGGGGAAGGAGGGCGCGGAGAAGACCCGGCGGATCTGTCCGCGCCCAGGGGCCTTTCTGTCTGCGCGTCCGCCCGGTAAAACGGGTTTCACGGGCTGGGGCGGAGGGTGTGGTATCCTGTTTTCAGCAAAAGCGAAACAGTCCAGGCGGACAAACCGGAGAAAGGAGCGGACAATGATGCGGAAAGAGTACATGACGGAGAGGGAAAACAACGTGAACACCGGCACGCAGGGGAACAGATTCCGGGGAACGGTCTTTGATTATCTGAAGCCTGACCGTACGAATATGGCAATTGCCCTGATCTTACCGTTGAGCATTCTGCTGATGGTCATCTGTGTCAATGTCTTCAGTTCCGGCCCGAAAAACGTCCGGACGAACAGACGCACGATCAATCCCAATGCCGTTCCCGGTTTATGTATGTTTATTATTCTTCCGTCGGTCCTACTGATTCAAGGCTGGACAGAGAACGATGAATACAAGAAATATATGACCGGGTGCGATTCGCTGGGACTGAGCGGGGAAATGGAGGAAGATTTCCGTTCCGGCAGGCCGCTTGGGCAAAGTATGGTTCTGGGTGAAAAATACCTGTTTGTCAGGCACGGCTGCTGCGCGATCCCTTACGGGGATATCACGCGGATGTACTATTCTGCGGATCACGGCAGATACAGCACCAGCGGCATGTACGTCTGCTTTCTTGAGCGGTGGGACAATAAGAACCATGTGAAAATTAAGGAAGGCTCGGGATGGATGAACCGGGAAAGAGATAAATGGGCTGAGCTGGTGAGGAAGATCCAGGAATATAACCCCTATGTGGCGTTTGATCTGCATGAGCTGAGAAAGCCGCGCCATCTGGATGACGACGAATGGGATTGGACCGTCCGGCTCCTGAAAGAAAAAACGAAGGACAGCATCTGCAAGCTTTGCCGCTGACGGCGGCGGGGGACGAAGCGGAACCCCGACCCGAAAGAAAGCGGCCGGAGACAGGCCCGGGCCGGAAGGTCCTTCGGAGGAACCGGCAGGCGGACGCGTATGGCAGGACGCCCTGCAAAATGAACAGCGGCCCCGGCGGACGGGATCCGAGTGATCCTGCCGCCGGGGCTGTGCGTTTTTGCTTTTGTTTTTCGCGGTTCTGTGGTATGATAGGCGCGGAACCCCTGAACTGTCAGGAACTTCTGATGGATGATAAATGAATGCGGGAGGGATGATCGGTATGCTGGAAGACCGGACGCTGAAGGAAATGCTGGAAAACCCGGCCATCGCGGAGATCGCGCCGGACGCCATCAGCAAATGGGACCTGTCCAAGGAGGACTTTTATCACTGGACCCTGGGCGAGATCGCCGAAAAGATAGGCTGGCGCACCCTGGGCCTGGGGTTTGAGCGGCTGCTGCGGGCGGCGGGGCAGGGGGAATACTGCTTCCGGCTGTACAAAAAGGAAGAATGCGAAGGCGTGCCCCAGAAGGAAAACGCCAGCGTCGTCTGGTTCCCTTCGGACGATCCCGCGGCGGACGGCCGGCCCTTTCTCTTCCTGGTGCCCGGCGGGGGCTTCGTCAACGTGTGGAACCTGACGGAGGGCTGGCCGGTGGCGCGGCAGTATAACGGGCTGGGGTACCACGTGTTCATCCTGACCTACCAGGTTGGCACGGAGGGCGCGGCGGTACGCGCCATGGAGGATTTCGCCCGGGCGATGGCCGTCATCGCGGCCCGCAGAGAGACGTTCCGTGTGGACCCGGACCGGTACATCACCTGCGGGTTCTCCGCCGGCGGCTACCTGGTGTGCCTATGGAACACCGAAAAGGGGTACCGCGCCTTCGGGCTGAGCAAGCCGCAGGCCTGCTTCCCCGTGTACCCGATCACCTCCTACCGGCTCATGGCCGCTGGGGAATGGGACGATGAGGCGGAAAAGGATGATTTTGCCCGGGGCAGCGTGGGCTGCACGATGAAGGAGGCCTGCGAAAGCTGCTTTGAGATCCCGGAGCACGTGGAAGGCTTCCCGCCGACAGCGCTCTTCCTGGCGGCGGAGGACGGCCTGGTGCCCCCGGCGCATTCCAAAATGCTTCAGGAAGCGCTGGAAAAAGCCGGCATTCCCTGCCGGCTGGAAATCGGCCCCACCGGCGGCCACGGCTTTGCCGACGGGACGGGGATGTGCATGGAAGGATGGACGGAGCGGGCCGTATCGTGGTATGAAGGGATCGGCTGAGGGTCCGGCGGGAGGTTTTTCCCCGCTGCCAGAAGCAAGCAGAAAAGAATCAAAAAATCGACAAAGCGGAAAGAGCCGTCACAGACGGCCCGCAGCCCCCTGTTTCCTTCGGGAAGCGGGGGGCTGCGCCGTGCAGGGCACGATCTGAAGGAGGCAGAGCTTCCTGCCGGCATGATTCGCAGCGCGGCAAATCGAAAGCCGCGGTCGGTATGAAAGAGAGGAGACATCGCGGCGAACCCTCGGAGGAGCCGGCCATCAGATAATACTTAGATCAGATAAAAATGCTAAATAATCGTGCTTAGATATAGCGTTTTATCAAGGGAATCTGTCAAAAGCGTACCCATAGACACCCAAAAGCCTTCTCCTATGGGGAAGGTGGACCGCGCAGCGGGCCGGATGAGGTGCGCCTCCGGGACCTGCAAGGTCCCGGGCCATGATCACCAAACAGCGGATCGGCAGGTCCTGGAAGGACGTGGAGAAAGTGTCAAA
Organism: uncultured Clostridia bacterium; assembly: GCA_946409855.1. Taxonomy (GTDB): domain Bacteria; phylum Bacillota; class Clostridia; order Christensenellales; family Aristaeellaceae; genus UBA4246. Next base: position 2,735 of record CAMJXZ010000224.1, read on the forward strand.
GATGTATGCAAGACTTAGCATTTTTATCAGAGAATAGTATAAAACGGATTTCACAGCCGGGAACGGAAGCTGTGGTATCCTTTTTTTGCAATAAGGAATTACCAACACACATAAACCGACGGAAAGGAGTGGATGGAAGATGCTGGAGATCAGGCTCGGGGAATTCATGCAGAAGCTGAGGGAGTTCAGGCAGGAGCTGAAAGAGCGTGTTCAGCAGTGGGAAAATGACAGAAAGGACCGCAGGGAAAGAAACAGTTGCCTTGGAGAGGCCGGCAAGTATCTGCGGCCTGGTCACTGGGACATCATCGTCATAATCGGGCTGTTCCTGATCCCGTTCTTCTTTCTGAGGTCTGTGTTACAGCGCTTTTCTGCTTACTACTTTTCTGCGGCAGTTTTCTTTTCTTTGATCATGCTGTCCGGCAGCCGCAGAGAGCACAAACGATTCCGGGAGTATATGGATATGTGCGAAAGGGAGGGACTGATCGGGGACATTGAGAAAGATTTTCTCTACAGCAAACCCATCGGACGGAAGATGGCTATAGGTGGGAAGTATCTGTTTATCAGAGGCAACATCTATGTGATTCCTTACACGGATATTCTTTCCATATATTATTCAAATTATTCTGTAAATACATATCGCAGTACTTCCCGCCGCAGTCTGTGCATCGTCTATCAGTGGCGCGGCGGGAAAAGAGAAGTGTCTATTTCGGATGGAATGCGTATTGATGAAGAAATCGGAGTAGTCGGGAACAGCAAAGCGTACTGGGATGAACTGGCGGAAAAGGTCCGGGCCAATAACCCAAATGTGAAAATCAGATTATAAATGACGCCTGCCTCCGGAAGAATAATACCGGGGCAACAGATCAGCAAATGCGGACAAGCCGAAGGAAAGGAGGGGACAGCGATGCTGGAGATCAGGCTGAGGGAGCTCATGCAGAAACTGAGGGAGCTTGTGCGGCAATGGAAAAATGCCGGAAATGACCGCATGGAAAAAAACAGGTCCCTGGGAGAGGCCGGCAGGCTGAAAGAGCTCATGCAGAAGCTGAGGGAGCTCATGCAGAAACTGAGGGAACTCATGCAGCAGCCGAGGGAGTTTGTGCGGCAATGGAAAAACGCCGGAGAGAACTGCAGGGAAACAACCAGGTCCATGGGAGAGGCCGGCGAATATCTGCAGCCCGGAAGTTTGAAAGGCATTGCCGGCGCTGGCATTATTATATTGCTGCTGAACCTGTTCCTTCATGCGAAGCCTGCTGCTTCCGCGAAGTACAGGACGTCAGGATTCCCGATATTATGCGCATTTTATGTGTTTATATTTGGCATATTCCTGCTGTTTATTCTGGTGGACTGGTACAAGACGCAAAATGAGTACAGGAAATATATGGCAGAAATCAAAAAACAGGGAGTGGCTTCGGTACTGGTGGACGATTTTCGCCGCGGAGAGTTCCTTGGTCAGTGGATGGTTCAGGGAGAGAAATACCTGTTTGTCAGGCATGCCATCTTTGCGATCCCTTACGGAGATATTCTTGCGGTGCGCTATTACCGTACAACCGGCAAAAACGTCAGCTGCGGCATGGAAGTTGTTTTTATGTGGAACGGTGAAAAGAAGCAGGCGAGAATCCCGGAAGATACGGAACCGGATAAAGAAAGACAAAATAAATGGATTGCGCTGATTGAGAAGATCCGGGCGTATAACCCGAATGCAGAGTATAATCTGGATAAATTATTGGATAATTGAAAGACGGTCTTTGACCGATGGCGGTTTTCGGATCCCTTGCAAAATCTCCGAAATAATCAAGTGAAGGGGGGTACTTTATGCAAAACCAGATAAAGTACCCCCTTCACCCATCACTTTGGGCGTACGGGAAAATGGGGCCTTGAGCATCAGCATGTAAGAAAGCAGCCGAACCCTCGCGGGTCCGGCTGCCTTGAATATGCGGTTTGATCAATACATGCCGCCCATGTCAGGATTGGGGGCGGGAGCGGGGGCCGGCGGTTCGGGGATGTCGGTCACCAGGCTCTCGGTGGTCAGCACCATCGCGGCCACGGAAGCGGCGTTTTCCAGCGCGCTGCGGGTGACCTTGGTGGGGTCGATGATGCCCTGGGCGATCATGTCGACATACTCGCCCTTCAGGGCGTCGAAGCCATAGCCCTGCTTGCGGCTGCGGCGGATGTTGTCGATGATGACGGAGCCGTCGATGCCGGCGTTCATGGCGATCTGGCGCATGGGCTCTTCCATGGCGCGCAGGACGATCTGTACGCCGGTCTTGGCGTCGCCCTGGTACTTGGCCTGCTCATGCTGCACCTTGGAGATGACGTTCAGCAGGGCCACACCGCCGCCGGGGACGATGCCCTCTTCGACAGCGGCGCGGGTCGCGGCCAGCGCGTCCTCGATGCGCATCTTGCGTTCCTTCATTTCGATCTCGGTGGCGGCGCCCACATGGATGACGGCTACGCCGCCGGCCAGCTTGGCCAGGCGTTCCTGGAGCTTTTCGCGGTCATAATCGCTCTTGGTGTCGGCGATCTGGGCCTTGATCTGCTGGATGCGGGCCTGGATGTCTTCCTTGGCGCCGGCGCCTTCGACGATGGTGGTGTTTTCCTTGTCCACCTTCACCTGGCGGGCGGTGCCCAGCATGTCGACCTTGGCGTCCTTGAGCTCAATGCCAAGCTCGGTGCTGATCACGGTGCCGCCGGTCAGGATGGCGATATCCTGCAGCATTTCCTTGCGGCGGTCGCCGAAGCCGGGGGCCTTGACGGCCACGCAGGTGAAGGTGCCGCGCAGCTTGTTGAGCACCAGGGTCGCCAGGGCTTCGCCCTCGACGTCCTCAGCGATGATGAGGAGCTTGCGGCCGGACTGCACGACCTGCTCCAGCACGGGCAGCACTTCCTGGATGTTGCTGATCTTCTTGTCGGTGATCAGGATCATCGGGTTGTCCAGCTCGGCGACCATCTTGTCGGAATCGGTCACCATGTAGGCGGAAGCGTAGCCGCGGTCGAACTGCATGCCTTCCACGGTGT
>CAMJXZ010000225.1 GCA_946409855.1 uncultured Clostridia bacterium
GCCTGAGCGTGCGTGAAGCCCTGGCCGAAGAAGCGCTGGACAACAACTTCTCCGAAGAGATCCCCGGTGACGAGCTGGAAGAAGCGCCCGCCGCCGAAGAAGCGCCCGCCGCTGAAGAAGCGCCGGCTGCTGAGGAAGCCCCGGCCGCTGAGGAAGCGCCTGCCGCCGAAGAAGCCCCCGCTGCGGAAGAAGCGCCCAAGACGGAAGAATAATCACACAGCGGTTCTGCCGCGCAAAGCGGCGCGAAGGTCGAAGCCTTCGCGCCGCTTCTTCATTGCAGATTCCTCCAAGGAGCTGACATAAATGGAACCAATCACCGAGCTGAACCTGGATCCCTGCCGGATGCGCCTGTACGGCGGCGGAGCGTCCACGGATACCCTCCTCTGGCTGATGGGGGAGGAAGCTTTTTCCCGCCCGCCCGCGCTGCCGGAAGGCACCGGGGTCATCGCCGTTTCCGGCCAGGACTGGGACAGGGATTTTTCCCCCTGGCCCGCGCCCGGCGCCTTCCGCGGCCAGTCCTTTTCGGGCGGGGCCGAAGCGTATCTCCGGAAACTGACGGACGCCTGGATGCCGCAGGCGCTGGAAGCCTTTGCCCTGCGGCCGGTCCGGCAGGGCATCCTGGGCTATTCCCTGGCCGGCCTGTTTTCGGTTTACGCGCTGTCCATGAGCGGCGTATTTTCCCTGGGCGCCTCGGTATCCGGCTCCCTCTGGTACGACGGGTTCACGGACTGGCTTTCCGCGCACCCGCCCGTACGGCCCCCGGAAAAGCTGTACTTCTCCGTCGGGGATCAGGAAAAAAAATCGCGCAATCCCCGCCTGCGTCAGGTGGAGGATTGCACGATCAGAACCGCTGAATGGGCCAAATCCGTTTGCGGCAGCGTATGCTTTGAGCTGAACCGCGGCGGCCATTTCGACCAGCCGGAGGAGCGCCTGCACCGGGCGATCCGCTTCCTGCTGACCGGCAGCCCGGAGGAATCATAACGGACGGCGCCGCTGTGATGGGGCTGCTGCGGTTTTTATTCCGCAGCAGCCTCCTGTTTTTATACTGATTTTCATCTAAGACATGTGCAGATGTGGGATGGATTTTGCGTCATATCAAGGAAGGCATCCGAAAGCGTACCCGAAGGTACGGTGAGGATGACTGACACAGAGATGGCGCAAAAGACGCCCACAGATGTGCATGGATTAGGTGTAAATCAGTATTACCCCGGCGTTTACACAGGTTCCGGTATCTCCAGGAAATACCGTTCGTAGGCGTTGATGACGGTCGTCTGTCCGTATGTCATCACCCGGGGAATATCGCTGTCATAGTTCATGTGCACATGCCCGTGCACCAGATAGGAAGGGCTGTATTTCTCCATCAGCTTGAGGAAGCAGTTGAAGCCCTGATGAGCGGGGTCCGCCCGGTCCCCGCAGCCGGTCGGCGCGGCATGGGTCACCACCACGTCGATCCCGCGGTGCCTGCGGATCTGCCGGCGGGCGCGCCGGATCCGCTTTTCCATTTCCTCTTCGGTATACTGGTAGGTTTCCTGGCTGTACCGTTTGCAGCCGCCGAAGCCGATGAAGCGGATGCCCCGGTAAACCATCACCGTATCATCCAGGCATTCGCAGCCTTCCGGCGGGTTGACCGTGTAGCGGCTGTCATGATTGCCGGGGACATAGAAGACCGGCTTGTTGGACATGGTCACCAGAAACTCCAGGTATTCCCTTTTCAGGTCCCCGCAGGAAATGATCAGGTCCGCCCCGCCCAGCCGTTCAGGCCGGTAATAATCCCACAGGGCGGGACATTCCACATCAGACAGCAGCAGCACCTTCATCGGGATTACTCCTTTTCCGCGGCGGCCGGAATGGCCAGCAGCGCAGACGTCTTGCGGGACATTTCCAGCAGCTCTTCCTGAGCCGGGATTTTGCCCATCACGTTATCGCACAGCCAGTTCATGTTCATCATTTCCATGGGGGTAAACCACCGGTCCCCCGAGGAGCGGAGCACGCCCTGCTGGTCCCGGATCTCGCAGAGGAAGGGATGCAGCGTCCCGCGGGACAGGCCGTCCTTCAGGATGCCGGCCAGCTGCAGCACGCCCGCGGGCAGGTTGGGCGAGAACGAAACGTCCATGACGCCGCTGTTCATTCCCCACCAGTAGTTGACCGCGGGAGAGGACTCCTCCGCCTTTTCCCAGCCGCCGTTCAGGATGCTGCGGACGATCTCCACATACATCCTCCCCCAGTTCCAGACATCGCTGATCATCACCTGCAGCTTGCCGTCCAGGCCCAGGTGCGCGGTGTTCCAGTAGTCGTTGTTCGGGTGATAGGCGGCCATCGTGTGGCCGGAGATGATCTGGCAGCCGGCCTGGCTGAGCGTCTTCATGGGATCCCCCGGCAGGCAGGACCAGGCCAGCTGGATCCGGGCGTCCGGCCGGGTCATCCTGGCGCCCAGGGCGAAGGCGTTAATCGCCGCCGGCGTGCCCAGGATGGGATAGCGGGCCAGGTAACCGATCGGCTCGCCCTGGCACAGGATGCCGGAAATCGCGCCGGAAATAAACTTGGCCTCGTGCAGCCGGCAGTAATAGGTCCGGATCCCCGTATAGGGGACCGACAAAGCGCAGACCAGCACCTTGCAGTCCGGATGCAGGGCCGCGGCCCGGCGGGCCGGCGCCATCAGGATCGGGGCCGTGGCAAAGATCACCTGGGCCTGTTCCGCGATGGCCTGGTTCATCACTTCGTCGGCGTTGTCCTCCCCGGCCACGTAGGAACGCACGGAAATCTGGTCCCCCAGTTCCTCGGCCAGGCGCTTCGCCCCTTCCTCATGGCCCAGCGACCAGGCGCTGGACGACGGGGACGCCGCGTGGACAAAGGCGATGTTCAGCACCGGGCGCGCAATACCGTCCAGCAGCTGGCGGACAAACCCTTTCCCCGTGACCTGCGGGTCCATGGAAACGGTTCCCTTTTCTTCCCCCGCGTCAAACTGAAGGTCCGGCACCAGGGAAAGCAGCTTGGTCTGCAGCTCCGAAGTGCTGTCGTCCCGGAGATCTTCATAGGAATACACCTCCAGGCACATCAGCAGGGCTTCGCTGGGCGAATGATCCCGGACCTTTTCCAGGATCTTTTCGTTGCAGATCGCGCGGAAACGCCAATACATCGAACGGAAAGCAATCCGTTCTTCCTGCGTCCATACGTGATCCGGCGCGAAGCCCAGGAGCTTCTGCAGCGCCGCATACCGGCCCGGCCGGCTGAACTGCACCTGGTACAGGCCGCACAGCTTGTAAAAGGACATAAATTCGTAGTATGCCTGCACCGCCGGGTCTTCGGACCAGACCGGCACCATCCGGGTCACGACGCCGGAAATGGTCATCGCGTCAAAGCTTTTGAGCACGCTGACCCGTTTATGGCCTTCCATGACATAGAATTTCCCCATGAATTCCATGCAGGTGATGGGGTCATGGATCCCGTCGTCGGACAGATGGGCTTCACACAGGTTGATCCACTTGTCCGAAAACTCCGTGTTCTCCGGCAGGATCGGCATGAAGTTGCCCGCGAAAGCGTGCTTCCTGCCGGCGGCCACCGTGCCGATGATGCTCTCGGTGGGGATTTCCACCAGGCCGATCATCGCGTGGCCGGAAGCCTGCGTTTCGTTGATCTGTTCCTCGAGCACCTCGGGGTACGGGTTCTGGTGCGCGGCGCGGCGGGCGTTGTAATACCGGAGGCCGGCCTTCCTTGCGATGGTATACTGATTGATTGCGTCTAAGCGGGACATATAACCTCCAGGAAAACGCTGGTTGTCTGTTGAAATCGGCCTTGCATCCCCCGCCTTGTTCATGAGAAAAACTTAAGAAAGCATGCGCGGGCTGTCAACAGAAAACGGGCGGGCGACCGGTCTAACCCGGATGCCCACCCGTTTTTTCATGCAGATATCAGAACTTCAGGCTGTTCAGACGGATGGAGGGGCCCATGGTGGTGCTCATGTAGAGAGAGCGCACATAGGTGCCCTTCGCGGTGGCCGGCTTCGCCTTGATGATGGCGTCCATCAGCACGCGCAGGTTTTCCACCAGCTTGTCGCTGTCGAAGGAAGCCTTGCCGATCGGGCAGTGGCAGATGGAGGTCTTGTCCACGCGATACTCGACCTTACCGGCTTTGATGTCATGAACGGCTTTGGTCACGTCCATGGTCACGGTGCCGGACTTGGGGTTGGGCATCAGGCCCTTGGGGCCCAGCAGACGGGCGATGCGGCCGATGACGGGCATCATGTCCGGCGTGGCGACGCAGGCGTCAAAGTCGAACCAGTTTTCGCTCTGGATCTTGGCGACCAGGTCGGCGTCACCGACGTAGTCGGCACCGGCGGCTTCCGCTTCCTTGGCCTTGTCCGCCTTGGCGAAGACCAGAACCTTGACCTTTTTGCCGGTTCCGTGGGGCAGAACCACCGTGCCGCGGACCTGCTGGTCAGCGTGGCGGGGGTCAACGCCCAGACGGATGGACAGCTCGACGGTCTCGTCGAACTTGGCTTTGCTGATCTGCTTGACCAGCGCGACGGCCTCTTCCGGCTCGTACAGCTTGGCAGCGTCAATCAGCTTCTTGGAATCCTGATATTTCTTACCGTGTTTCATATTCAATCCTCCCCGTGGTAATAACGGCACATCTGTCCTCCCACGTTTCCTTCATTATTCGTCAGCGACGGTGACGCCCATGCTGCGGGCGGTGCCCTTGACCATGCTCATCGCGGCCTCGATGGAGCCGGCGTTCAGGTCGGGCATCTTGGTGGTGGCAATCTCGCGCACCTGGGCCTGGGTCAGCTGACCGACCTTGGTCTTGTTCGGCGCGCCGCTGGCCCTGCTCAGGTTCAGAGCCTTCTTGATCAGAACCGGAGCGGGAGGCGTCTTGGTGATGAACGTGAAGGAACGGTCGGAATAAACGGTGATCACGACCGGGATGATCAGGCCTTCCTGCTTGGCAGTACGGGCGTTGAAATCCTTGCAGAAGCCGGGGATGTTCACGCCGGCCTGGCCCAGAGCGGGACCGATCGGGGGCGCGGGCGTTGCCTTGGCGGCAGGAACCTGAAGCTTAATAACAGCGGTAATTTTCTTTGCCATGGGAATGGCACCTCCTATTCACTTGTGGTATTGGCGGCAGGGGCGCTTCCCGCCTCCCACCAGAGACAAACACGAAAGGGTGAGCTCACCGGCCGGGAATCCGGCCGAAAGCGCCTGTGCTCAGCTTTCGTTGGACACCTTATCAACCTGATCCAGATCCAGCTCCACCTGCATCTCGCGGCCAAGGAACATCTTGACGCGGACATTGAGCTTTTCACGGATCGTGTCGATTTCTTCGACGACGCCGGTGAAATTCTCCAGGGGGCCGGAGAGGATGCGAACTTCTTCGCCCACGGCGATCTTGTAATCCACGTGGGAAGCCGGGTTGTTAAGCATCGTATCCAGCTCGGCGGCGGTCAGCGGGACGGGCTTGCTTTCAGGCCCGACAAAGCCGGTCACACCGCGGGTGTTGCGCACGACATACCAGCTTTCGTTGGTGATGATCATGCGGACCAGTACGTAGCCCGGGAAGGTCTTGCGCTGGGTGATCCGGCGCTTGCCGTTCTTGATCTCGACGATCTCCTCGACAGGCACCCGGACATCCTTGATCAGGTCCTGCATGCCGTTGTTTTCAACGGCCTTTTCCAGGTTGTCCTTGACCTTGTTTTCATAGCCGGAATAGGTATGCACCACAT
>CAMJXZ010000226.1 GCA_946409855.1 uncultured Clostridia bacterium
CATCGCCTCCAAGGACAATGAAGGCATGATCGCCATCATCGAAACCGAAGACGAGACCAAGCCCATGATGTTCCTGACGATCGAATTTGACGAGATTTATTCCGATGTAGAACGCATGAACGATATGACCGAAGAACAGCTTCAGGAGATCATCGACACCTTTGCGAATGACGGCGATGAGGTCACTGTGACCTATGGGGAGACCTCCCACGGAACCAAGCTGATGATCGTGAAGGAAGCGGTTGACAGCGTGGATTTCGTTTCGATCATTACCGTATACGAAGGCTACATGATCGAATTCGACATGCTGACCGGCATTAACGCCGAAGAAGGACTCACCGAGGAGCAGATCCAGATGTGCATCGATTTCCTCAGCGATCTGGACTTCATCCCCGAAGAAGCGTAATCGGATCGGCCGCGCCGCCCCTGAGCGGACCGAGCGGCATATGACAGCGGAATTTTGACAATAAACAGCGGACAGCGGACAGTCTGGATCGGTCAATGAGACAGGATCCCGCTGTCCGTTGTTTTTCGGCGCGTCCGCGGGCTTTGCTTTCCTCAGCCGCGCGGAGCGCCCCATGACGTCCGGGGTCTGAACGTGCCTTCGGCGCGGCAAATGTACATTCGGGCTTTTCAGGCGGGATCCGCATGCCGGTCCGGCCGTGAAAGGACGGGTGGAAAACGGCTTTTTCGGGCCGTGACGCGGACTTGTATTCCCTTCGGATCTATGTTACGATAGGATCCGGAAGCAGACGAAAGAAAGACCCGCAAAAAAACGACGGCGAAGGTTCGCCGCCGGGTCCGCCGCCTGCGTGATTATTGTTTTCACGCATCTTTCCGCCGCCGATGAGCCTTCCATGGGGCGGACATTTCATTCCGGGGAAAAGCTGTGCTTCATCGTTTTCCCGCGGATCATAAAAAATTTGGTCCCTTACAGGGATGCTGTTTTTGATGACAGGACGGATCTGTCAGCGCTCCGGCTGTCCGGTTTCCGGCGGCAGGCCCGGAACCGGATAACGCAGGCAGGACAACTGGGAAAAGATCTTTTCCGCTGTCATGGGCTTCATCACATACCCGCTGGCATTCAGTTCCCAGGCGGCGATGGCATATTCCGGATGGTCGGTGACGAAAACGATATTGATCTTCGGACAGATCTCCATCAGGCCGCGGGCCAGGTCGACGCCGCTGCGGTTCCTGCCCAGGTCGGTTTCCGTGAAAGCGACGCACACGCGATTGGATTTCGCAAAAAGCAGAGCTTCATCCGGCCTGCGAAATCCCCAGATCTGTTCATCCGGGAGCGCTTGCGTCCGCTGACGCACAAAATTTTTCAGGACGGCCGGGTCCCTGTCCACAACAATGATATGCCTGTCATCCTCAGCGGATTTTTGGATTCGGTGCTGCGCTTCAAGCAGCACCATAACCTCCACGTTCAGCGCCCCGGCGAGGCGCTGCATGGTATCCGCGTCCGGCGTCCGTTTCCCGTTCTCCCAGTTTCCCACCGCTTTCCTGGTGACAAACATCAAATCGGCCAGTTGCTGCTGGGAAAGGTTTTTCCACATCCGCAGTTCCCTGATCTTTTTGCCCAGTTGCTCTGCCGGGGTCATGCCTTCGCTTCCTTTTCTTCATCGTTCCGCCCGCCGCGTTATCAACTGTATATTATACAAAATTCATTAACGGAAAGAAATCGGATGTGACAGGATTCGCACCTTTGGAGCAAGAGCCGGCAATGGAGGATAAGCATGATCGATACCGCCGCCTTTGGAAACAAGATCCGTACGCTGCGGATGGAACACGGGCTGTCCCAGCAACAGCTGGCGGATAAAATGTATGTCACCAGGTATACCGTGATGCGCTGGGAATCCGGCGAGCATGTGCCGGACATCACGGTGCTTTCGCGTCTGTCGGAGTTCCTGGAGGTGGAAACCTATGAACTGTTGGATACGATGAACAGCGCGGACGCTCCGCCCGTCATCATTGTGGTAGATGATGAAATGGTGATCCTGCGGGGATTCGTGCATATCCTGGAGGATACCCTGCCGAACACGGAGGTTTACGGCTTCCAGAGCGCGAAGGACGCCCTGAGTTTCGCAAAAAGCAACCGGATCGACGTGGCTTTTCTGGATATCGAGCTGACCGGGGAAAGCGGTTTGTCTTTGGGAAAAGAACTGTCCAAACAAAATCCGCGGATCAATATCATCTTCCTGACCGGGCATTCCGAATACGCCCTGGACGCCCTCGGGATGCACAGCAGCGGGTATCTTATGAAACCCCTGACCCCGCGGAAAATCAGGGACGAGATCGCCCACCTGCGGTTTCCCGTTAAGTCACTTCGATCCATCCCGGGTGAAAAGCATGAAAGCGAAACGACGGCATGATCTGTCTCCCGCCGGCTGGGGACTCATTTTTCTGGCGCTGCTCTGCCTGATGATGGTGGTATTGATCCATATCAATCCCGGTCTTGTCCGCTATGCCTATGCCCCGTACGCTTATTGGATCATACAGCCGGAGGAAATGACGAAGGAAACCATTGACGGTTATGCCGGCGTCAGGCGTACCTTCACATTCACCATACCGGAAGGGAACCCCACCAGGATCGGCGCGCGGCTCAGCTTTTACCTGCGCCATACCGGCGCGCGGATAGAGATCGAGGATTCCAGGCTGATCTACGATTCTACCGAAAGCGCGGAGCCGCATATCGGCAGGACGCCCGGAAACTACTGGATCACCGTACCGATACGGGATAATTACGCCGGGAAAAAGGTGCGTATCGTCCTGACGCCGCTCTTTGCAAACGTGCGGGACGAAACGCCGGGTTTTTATCTGATCGGTCATGAGCAGCTCCTGACGATGATCCTGATCCCCCGGGAAGCGCCGATGCTTATCCTGTGCGCGGTACCGCTGCTGGCGGGACTGTTCCTGTGCGTCCTCGCTTTCGTGCTGCCCCTGGAACGCGCGGACAGGCGGAGCATCCTGCTCCTTGGAACCATGGCGATCGCCGCCGCGCTGTGGAAGTCCGGCGGTCTGTCCTCCGTTGCCCTGGCGCTGGATATGTACGGAGTGCACAAGGAGATCTGGTATCTGGGCGCGGTCATGTATATGCTGACGCTTACGCTGTCCCTCAGGTACCTGATCGTCCTGCCCGGAGATAATAAAGCCGGGCGGAAGGAAAACGCGTGCTTCTTCCTGGCTCTGGCGGCCGATATCGTTATCCTGGGGCTGCAGTACCTGAATCTCCTCGAGCTCCATGATACGCTGATCGGCCTCGGCTTCCTGCTGGCCGCCCTGCACGCCGCGGCCCTTTTTCCGGGGAAACCGTCCCGTCCGCAGCTGTTGTGGTGCCTTCTGTTTTTCTTCTCTATGGTACTGGATATGGCGGTGTTCTTGCTGACCGGTTCCATGAATAACGCGCCGTTTTTCATAACCTGGGTCATGATCAACCTGCTTATTCAGGGTTTTGGCTTTGTGCGCGGGGCCCTGCGTAAAGAGAGGATCCTGCGCGAAAGGGAAACGGAACTGAAAAACGCAAAAGTTCAGGCCATGATGCAGCAGATCCGGCCTCACTTTATCTACAACACGCTGACTTCGATCTATGTTCTCTGCCGGGACGATCCGCAGCAGGCGATGCAGGTGGTGGACAGCTTTACCGCTTATCTGCAGGCCAATTTCACAGCCATCGCCGCCGCAACCCCCATTGCTTTCCCGGACGAGCTCAGGCATACGCAGGCTTATCTGGCTGTGGAAGCCATGCGGTACGGCGAAAAGCTGAAGGTGGAATATGATCTCGGGCATACCGCGTTCCGTCTGCCCGCGCTGACGCTTCAGCCCATTGTGGAAAACGCCGTAAAGCACGGGATCGGAAGCGGCCGTACAACTGAAGAACGCATCGTTATCAGAAGCCGCTACCAAAGCGGCGCCGCTTACCTCACGGTCGAGGACAACGGCCCGGGCTTTGATCCCGATGCCCGGACCGGGAGCGCCCACATCGGAGTAGAAAACGTACGGCAGCGCCTGGCACTGATGTGCGGCGGTACCATGACGATTGAAAGCAGCCCGGAAAAGGGCACCGTGATCCATATGGTCATCCCGCAGAAGGAACAGTAATCACATCAGAAAGAGGAAACACCATGAAATACTCTCTGTTTTTCGGGGAAACGGAAAAGCGGATCCTGGCCGCCCAAACGCCGAAGGAAATAATGCTGATCGCCTGGCAAGCCGGTATTCTGCTGCCGAAGAAGGCGGTTATAGAACTGTTTCGCGAGGTAAAAAAGATCCGGCAGCAAGCCGACCTGGAACTTCTGGACGAAAAAGCCCTGGATACCGTTGCGGGCGGAACAGACGTCATTCAGGCGATTTTTTGCCGCTACGGTCTGCATGTTCCCGGAAGTGCGCCGAAAGACGACAGTCTGTGCGTCTGCGCCTGCTGCGGGCAACCCTTCCGTATCATTCCCCATCCGAAACAGCCGGAATAGCTGCCCGGAATGACCCGTCTCCTAATCATAACACGGCATAAAGCAGGGGGACGGCACAAAATGTTCCCTCTCTTGTTTTTTGATATCCCGTGTTGTATGATCATCCTGCGGCCGGAAAAACGCGGTAAACCGGCCGGAAATAAAGAGAAAACAAGGAGATTAAAAAGTATGAAAAAGATGATTTCCGCAGTATTGGCACTTTTGATCGCTCTGGTCGCGCTGACTCCCTCCCTTGCGGAGAACGCGGCCGCTGAAGAACCGTATTTTGTCGGGATCTGGACAGACGAGAATTTCGACAGGATGGTACTGTCGATCCTGCCCTCCGATGTCTGCTGGTCTGATGAGCGGATGGGCGAAGAAGCGAGCGCGCAGAAGTATGTGATCCAGATGGTCTGGTCGTCTTCCGAAAGCGAGGAAAGCATTTACAACATCGTGGCGGAAATGGACGAGAGCGGCAAAAAGCTTACCTATGAAGGCGGCCTGTTCGCGGAGTTCGTCTATGACGAAAACGGCAAGGTGAACGAAGAAGAAACCTGCCTGACAGAGGACAACGGCACCGGCTTTTTCTCCATGAATGAAGACGGTCTCCTCTTCTGGCATGATTCCTATCTGAAAGACGCCGACAATATGACGCTGACGCGGAACGCTGCCGAGGTCCCTTCCCCCGAGGAATTACTGGAATCCTACTACAAAAAGGTGATCGGTCTGGAAACGGACACGGCGGGCGCTTCGCTGAAACTGGCGCAGAACGTTAAGGATATATTCCTGTTCTGCATGGTCAATCCCTTCTGGTGCATGGATGACGTAAAATTCGGGGAGAATCTGGCAGCCGCGCAGCAAATGCTCACCGCGGAAGAAAAGGCCCTGTTTGACCGGAATCGCGGCGCGCTGACCCAGGAGATCGCCAGGCTCCTGATGGAAAACGAAGAAGCGGGCAGCATCTACGCCGACGCGGGGATCGAAGATCAGATCGAAAGCCTTCGGAACACCAGGGAGATCCGTTTCTCCGCGGAAGTTTTCATCTACGCGGTGGAGACCCTGAACGAAGAACCCTGATCCTTCTCCGGACGGGATGTTTTGACCGGATTGCAGAGCAAAATATAAGACGCAGCCCCGGGAACCCGCCGTGAGGGTTCCCGGCAAGAGGAAGTGAAAGCAGTGTCGTTCCGACCATTCAGGCTTTCATCGGACGCGCGATACGCAAAACCTATG
>CAMJXZ010000227.1 GCA_946409855.1 uncultured Clostridia bacterium
GAACGGGCAGGCACGCTCCTGCCCCAGCTGGCCGACGGAAAATGCGCGGACCGTTCCCAGACCCTGCAGGGGCTCAAATTGCTGCTGAGCGGCAGTTTCCGCAAGCTGGTCATCGCTGATATGGCTGCTCCCGCGGTGAACAGCGTATTCGCCCAAGCCAGCCCCGACGGAAGCGCGGTGCTGATTTCCCTGGTCCTTTTTGCCTTTCAGATCTACTGCGACTTTGCGGGATACTCCGAGATCGCCCGGGGAAGCGCGTATTTACTCGGCATCCGCCTGCGGCGCAACTTCGACCGGCCTTACCTGTCCCACTCCTTCCGGGAATTCTGGCGGCGGTGGCACATGTCGCTGACAGGCTGGTTCAGGGATTACGTGTATATCCCTCTGGGCGGGAGCCGGAAAGGGATCGGGCGGCAGATCGCGGCAACGATGACGGTATTCCTGCTCAGCGGCCTGTGGCACGGAGCCGACTGGACCTTCGTGTGCTGGGGCCTGTTCCACGGACTGCTTTGCTGCGGAGAGATCCTGCTTTCCCGGTGCCGTCTCGGGCAAAAGTTTCCGCTTGCGCGGCGAATCGCCTGCATGGGTCTGGTGTTCCTCTCCTGGCTGCTGTTCCGGGCGGAAAGCCTTTCGCAGGCAGGCGTAATGTTCCAATGCCTGTTCAGGCCGTGGAACCCGGCGCAGGGCCTGGCCGCGAGCGGTTTATCACTGTCTCAGGCGCTGTGCCTGCTGCTTGGACTGAGCCAATTGCCTTTGCTGCGCCGTCTGGCGGAAAATAAGCCTGTGCCCGATACCGCCTGCCTCTACCTGGCGGCCTGTGCCGTGATCGCCTGGTTCCTGCGATCGGAAAGCGGAGGAGGGGGCACGTTCATCTATTTTCAGTTCTGATCAGGCGCTGCGCCGGTCAGCGGCGCGATGGAGGAAAAGCGGTGCGTACAGTCAGACGGGCGTGCTTACTTGCGGGGCTTTTGCTTTTGCTGCCCGCGCTGCTTTTCGTTTTTGCTTTTTCAGGACCGCCGCAGTACGCCCGCACCTATCCCGCGGCGCTTTCCGATAAAGCGTCGCTGATGGAGAGCGTTTCCGGCAAAAGGATCGTCGTCATCGGCGGAAGCGGCGCGGCATTCGGCCTGGACTGCGAATTGCTTGAGACGCTCCTGCCCTCCTGGAAGGCGGTCAATTTCGGCCTGTATGCCGGCCTGGGCACTTCCTGCATGCTGGAGCTGGCTCTGCCTTCCCTCCATGACGGTGACGTGGTGGTATTTTCTCCGGAGCTGAGCGAACAGACCATGTCGGACTGGTTTGGCGCGGAAACAATGTGGCAGGCCGCTGAAGAACGTCCCGATCTGCTTGCCCGCCTTGATCCCTCCCGCTGGGAAGCGCTGTTATCCGCCTTTCCGAGATACGCCGCACAGAGAGCCGGGTTTCTTCTGGGCCGCGAATCGCCGGACGGAGACGGCGTGTACGCAAGGGCCTCCTTTTCCGCTCGCGGCGATATTCTGCCCGCGCTCCGAGAGGATAACCGCATGCCCGGCGGTTATGACCGGAACACCCCCCTGCGTTTTGATCCCGCATGGCCGGACGAGACCTTTATCGATCGCGTCAACGCGTTCACACGCACCTGTCCGCAGCGTGGGATACGTGTGTTTTTCCGTTTCTGTCCGATGAATGAAATGGCGTTCGCAGCCGGCGAGGCGGAGCGTGCGGACGCGTTTGAAGCTTCCCTGCGCGAACGGCTCTCTTGTCCGGTCATAGGGGCGGCGCGCCGCGCGATGATGGAAGCCGGCTGGTTTTTCGATACAAACTTTCACTTGAACGGCGCGGGGGCACGGCTCAATACCATTTTTCTTGCAGAAGACCTGAAAACGGCCATGGGCGATCCCTCCCCTGTCGTCGCGGAAATACCCGGGATGCCCGATACCGGTTCTTTTCAGGATGCCCGGGGAGACTGCGGGGACGCCGATCTGTTTGTCTATGAAGCGCAGGGGTGCGGATGGGCAGTCACAGGCCTGACCGATGCGGGCATGAAGAGCAGGAAACTGACCGTACCGGCCCTTTGGCAGGGAAAACCGGTGCACACCCTGGCCGGAGGCGCTTTGGCCGGCGCAAAGGACCTGACGGACATTGCGCTTCAGGCCACCCTTCGGAGCATCCTGGACGGCGCGTTCCGGGAAGCGCCTAAGCTCAGGACAGTTACCCTTCTCCAGGATAATCCTTCCGACTGCACAGTGGGCCCGGGCCTGACGGAAGGGACCGCCGCGGTCATCCTGGTGCCCGCCTCCGCCTTCAGCCGCTACTGTACCAACTATTTCTGGGCGCCGCACGCCGGCAGGCTCCGGCCTGACAGCGGCAGCGACGGATCATCGCCGGCCGCCGCCCCGTCACCCGCGCGAAAAGCCACGGAGCTGACCTATCTGGGCCAGGGCGGCACGCTCCGCAACGGGTCAGGGGACAGCCTCACCCGTGAGATTGCCTACACCCACCGCCGGGTAAACACCCTGCAGGGTACGGTCTGGTTTGAACGGCCGGGCTATACGCTTTTTTCATGGAATACTTCTCCCACGGGCGACGGTATCCGGATCGGACTGGGCAGCCGGCTGGATCCTGCCTTTGGCAGCGTGCTGTATGCGCAATGGGCGCCCTGGACCCCGGCGGATGAGCTGATATGGCAGACTGACGGTACGTCGGCGTTCGTGACCGGCTGCAGGGATACGCTGCGGGACTGCGTGGTCCCGGAACAGTATGAAGGGCTGCCGGTCCGCGGCATCCGTACGGGCGCCTTCTCCGGACAATCCTTTTCCCGCCTGGTGCTGCCGCCTTCTCTGCGCATGATCGAGCCGGATGCTTTCGTGGACTGCTCGATGGATGAGATCATCCTGTTCGATACCCTGGAAACCCTTTCCGACGCTTCCTTCCGGGGCTGCTATTACCGGACCCTGCGGATAAATGCCGCCACCGCTCCCGTATACAGCGGAAGCTATTTTGACACCTTTCAGGACAAATACGACCTTCTTCTTTCCCTGAAGGGACAGCGCAAGCTGGTCCTGTCCGCCGGCTCATCCGGCCGCTACGGATACGACAGCGCCATGCTGAAGGAAGCCTTCCCCGAATATTCGCCTGTTAACATGGGCGTGTACGCCTACACTGGCGAACTGCCTCAGTTAAGATTGCTCCTTCCGCTGCTGGAGGCGGGAGACATCCTCCTCTATTCTCCCGAGTTCGACGCCGTCAGCGAGCAGTTCTGTACTGCCGACCGACTGGACACGGGCTTCTGGGCAATGATGGAATCCTGCTACGATACCGCCGCCGATCTGGATATGCGTTCGTTTACAGGCGTATTTGACAGCTTTTCCGCATATCAGCATATCCGGCGGGGCATGCAGAAAAGGGATTACGGCCTGAGTCCCTCCGGCTTTGACGACGACGGGCGGGGATATTCCTTCAGCACCTACAACGAGTACGGGGACTTTGTCCTGCCCCGGCCCAACGGGACCGCGGACGAAAGGCTCAGGCACAACATCGCCGATTACACTGTCCGGGCCATACCCGAGGAAACAATAGCCTGCCTGAACCGAGCGCTTGCACCATTTGCGGACAAGGGGATCACGGTCCTTTTCACCTACACCCCGCGCAACCGTTCCTCCCTGACGGAGGCCAGCACGCCGGACGCCCGGCAAGCCCTCCACCTGCACCTGGTCAGTCATTTGCGCGTACCTGTGATATCCGAAATCGAGGCTTCGCTGATGCCCGGCCGTTATTTCTGGCTGATCGACAGCCACTTGAGCACCGAGGGCGCGCGATTGCACACCGCGCAGGTCATTGAGGATCTTTCCGCATATTTCCTGAAGGAGGAACAAGATGATCAGACATGACTTCAACACGGGTTGGACCTGCCGGAAGCCGGACAGCGGCGAAGCGGCTGTTCCCGTACTTCTCCCCCACGACGCCATGCGGACCGAGCAGCGAACGCCTCTCAGCCTTGGCGGAGGAAATATCGCCTGGTTCGAGGCATCCAGCTATCTGTATGAGAAAAGATTCACCCTTTCCCGGGACCTGAGCGCCGGCCATTTGGAACTGGAATTCGAAGGCGTGTACCGTGAACCCGAGATCACCGTCAACGGCCGAAATGTCCCGGCGCCGCCCTATGGATATACCGATTTTACGATCGATCTGGACGGCCTGGTCGAATGGGACAAAGAAAATGTCATCACCGTTCTAGCCCGGAACTCGGACCAGCCGAATTCCCGCTGGTACTCGGGGACAGGCATTTACCGTCCGGTATGGCTGTGGTCCGGACCCAAACGGCATATCCTGACAGACGGCGTCAGGGTATCGACCCTGTCTGTCGACCAGGTCCGCATCCGGGTATCGGTAAGAACATCCGAAGACGGACCGGTGACGATCGCGGTGACTGACGGTGAAAAACAGCTCGCCTCATCCGGTGCCGAAGCAAAAAACAGCTCTGCGGAAGCGGAGATCACATTGCCTGACGCGCAGCCCTGGAGTCCGGAACATCCCCGGCTTTACTCCCTGACCGCTCAGGCGGGCGGGGACCGGGCGGAGATCACCTTCGGCGCCCGTGTGCTCGCCTGGGGACCGGATAAAGGACTCACCATCAACGGTGTGCACACGGTGCTCAGGGGCGCCTGTATCCACCATGACAACGGGGTGCTGGGCGCCTGCACCTATCCGGAAGCGGAGGAAAGACGGGTCCGCATTCTGAAGGAAGCCGGCTATAACGCCGTCCGTTCGGCCCACAATCCCGCTTCCCGGTATTTGCTGGACGCCTGCGACCGGCAGGGCATGCTGATGATGGACGAATACGTGGACTGCTGGTACATGCACAAGACAGAGCACGATTACGCGTCTCATGTATCCGAGTGGTGGAAGCGGGATCTGAGGAGCATGGTGGACAAGGACTTCAGCCATCCCTGTGTCATCATGTATTCAACCGGCAATGAGGTTGCCGAGAGCGCCCAGCCCAGGGGGATCCGGCTGCAGCGGGAATTTACCGATACGCTGCACATGCTTGATCCGACGCGTCCGGTCACCTGCGGCATCAACATTTTTTTCAACTTCCTGTCCAGCGTAGGATTCGGCGTATACAGCGACGAAAAAGCCCGGAAACAGGCGCAGGAGGCCGGGAAAAACGCGGAAAAGCGGAAAGATCCTCAGCCGGGAAAGAAGAAAAGGTCCGTCGGATCGGAGTTCTTTAACAACATGGCCGCCAAATTGGGGACGAACTTTATGAAGTTCGGCGCCTGGCTGCCTCCGTGCGACTGGAAGACCAGGGACGTTTTTTCCGCCATGGACGTGGCCGGCTACAATTACGGCAACTGGCGTTACCGCAAGGATTGCCGGAAATATCCAAACCGGCTGATCCTGGGCACGGAGACCCTGATCGGAGACGCCCGTCCTTTCTGGGAGCTGGCAAAAACCCATCCAAGGATCATCGGTGATTTTGTCTGGGCCGGCTGGGATTACATCGGCGAGTGCGGCGGAGACAGCCCGGAATACGGCAGCTATCGCACAGACCGTGAAGAAGACCGCATCCGGGGCGGCACCTGCCGCATCGATGTCACCGGTAAGCTGACGCCGGAAGCGGATTATACGCGGGTCGTGTTTGACCTGGAGAAGCGGCCCCGCATGGCTGTGGTGCCGCCCGGTGAGGAT
>CAMJXZ010000228.1 GCA_946409855.1 uncultured Clostridia bacterium
GGAAGAGACCGTCCTGCTGGCCGAACAGATATTCGGCATAGCGTGATATCGGGCGCTTCCCGGAAAAAAGGCAGCCGCCTGCCGGAGGTTCATGCTTCCCTGCCGGGGCCGCCCGGCAGGCCTCCGGCATCTGTGTCCCCGCTCTGTTCCCGATCCCCGGAAATCCCGCATTCATCAGCCAAAGCCAAAAAGCATCACCAAATCAACGATCCGGTGATGCTCTTCTGTTACCTGATCAGGCATCCGCCCGCCAGGCTGCACCTATCACTATGGAATATCCACAATCAGAATATCTTCCTGATCGAACGGGATCCCCGCGGCCGTCTTTCCATGCAGAAAGCGGAAGGAGCCGCCGTGGTTCACAGGATCCCTGTCGATCGGGTTGACCATGAGAACATCCTCCGCCGCCAGAGAAGCCTGCGCCGCGTATTCGTCCAGCGCTCCCGAGCGCCATTCTTCAATCGAATAATTGACATAGACGGGCCACAGCAGGAGATGCTCCGTCCGGAACCGGTCCGGATACTCCCACAGATCGCCGCAAAGCGCGATCATCATCTCTTTCCCATGCAGATAAAAGGTTCCTGTCCGATCCCCCTCGCCGTAATGCCCGTCCGTTTTCGTGTATTCCTTCCAGCCCTTTGAAATGCGCCTGTAGTTGTGTACGATTTCCCCGTCCGACAGGACAATGCAGGAGGAATACAGCATCTCCCGGTCCCTTTCGATATATCCTGTTACCAGGGAAATCCCATACCGGACCGTCCATTCCCGCAGCCGCATCATCGGTTCCGATGAAAGCTCCAGCGCGGTTTCCCTGTCCGCATCATACGCCCAGCATAAGGCGTCAAACCCCTGCACAAACGCCTCGCCGAAGCAAAGCATATCCGCTTTCCCTTGAGAGCGTTTCATCGCCAGTTCAATCTGGCTCATATTGAACGCTGTGTTCCGGTTTTCACACCGGTACGAAACCAATCCGATCCGCATCATTTCCCCCCGGCACATATCATATACCGTCCGTCCGGTTCCGTTTCTCCTGAAGGACGGCCGGGTTCAGCCCCCTGTCCCTTTTCTGATCCTTCACATCGGGCACCGCTGAAAGGCTCTCCTAAAGATCATACCATAATCACCGGGATAAAAAAAGCCCCTGAGCGCCCGTATTTCTGAGCGCCGCGGCGCTTGCCCGCCGTCATGCACCGGCTTTTTTCCGGAAAACAGCTGGACGGGAACCGTTGTGTCTTACAGACCGGAATTCCATCCGGCATGGTCTTGTGATCCGCCTGGGGACCGTGTATAATCCCTTTGAAAGGAATAAAAACCGCCCGGAACCGGCGCGCCTTCCGGCGTCAGGGCACCGTTCCTTTTCAGCCGGTCCATACCCTTCGCGACAGGAGTTTTATATGACGGAAAAATACTTTGACAAGCCCTGCTGGGTCATCGATTTCCTGCCCGAACAGGTGCCCGCGGACAGCCCCGGGCAGTACTTTCCGGTGGAAGCCTATCTGCTCAAAGCGCCCCGGCAGCAGCTGCTCCGGCAGCGGTGGGCCGGCCTGCTGCTGCGCCTTTCCTGCTACCTGGATTTTCAGGTGTTCACCCCGGACGAAACCGAATCCTGGGATAACCCGGATCCGGAGACGCTGGTTTCCCTGATTACCGGGGCCGGGCAGGATCTGTGCATCCTGCTTCCGGATGAGGACGCCCTGATCACCCTCAACCGGGAAGACCTGTACATGACCGTCTGGCACCCGTCCGGGTCGCTGCGCAAGCTCCTGGAACAGCTGGCCCACGCTGAAGGGCTGTTTTTCCGCCGTTCCTGGAGCGGCGAAACCTGATGATGCCCGCGGCACAGCCGAACCTGCAGGAGGAAACCGGTATGGCGTACACAGAAGAATCCGTCCGGCAGCTGGTCGAAGCCCAGCGCCGGTATTTCAGGTCCGGGGAAACGCTGGACGTCGCGTTCCGGATCGCTCAGCTCAAAAAGCTCCGACAGGCCGTGCTCGACCGGCAGGAACTCCTGCGGCAGGCCCTTTGGGAGGACCTGGGCAGGAGCCCGGCGGAGGCCTACCTGTGCGACATCGGCCCGGTGATCGTGGAAATCAACGAGATCCTCCGGTCCCTGCGGAAATGGGCCCGGCCCGAAAAGCACTTCAGCGGCCTCATGTGCTTTCCCAGCACCCGCACCACCGTCTATAAAATGCCCTACGGGGTCTCCCTGATCATCAGCCCCTTCAATTTTCCCATCCTGCTGACGCTGGGCGTCCTGGCGGCCGCCGTCAGCGGCGGGAACACCGCCGTCCTCAAGGCCAGCTCCAAATCCTCCGCCAGCACCCGCGCGCTCAAACAGCTGATCGAAGAGACCTTCCTGCCGCATTACGTGACGCTCGTCGACGGGGGCCACGACACGGCCGACCTCTGCCTGGCCCAGCGGTTCGACAAGATCTTTTACACCGGGTCCCCCGCGGTCGCCAGGCACGTGCTTTCCGAGGCGGCGAAGCACCTGACCAGCGTGGCGCTGGAGCTGGGCGGGGAAACGGGCAACTGGTGCGTCATCCGCAAGGACGCGGACCTCCGGGACGCGGCCCGGAAGATCGCCTTTTTCAAGCTCTGCAACGCGGGCCAGATCTGCATCAACATCAACCAGATCGCTGTGGCGGAGGAAGCGGCGGACGCTTTCCTTCGGGAACTGAAGGCGGAATTCGTCCGGCAGATCGGCGAAAGGCCGGAAGAAAACCCGGAATACCCGAAGCTGATCAACGACCGGGCATACGATAAATGCGAGCGCCTCGCTTCGGCGTATCAGGACCGCGTCGTCTTCGGCGGCACGGGCAACCGGGCGTCGCGCCGGTTTTCCCCCACCGTCCTGTACCCCGTCGGGATCGACGAGGACATCGTCCGGCAGGAGCTGTTCTGCCCGCTGCTGCCCGTCGTGCCCTACCGGGACGCGGAGGTGGACCGGGTCCTGGAGGTGATCGCCGAACGGGAGCATCCCCTGGCCCTGTACCTGTTTACTTCGGATATGAAATGGGCCCGGTCCGTCATGGCCGCCCAGCAGTACGGCGGCGGCTGCATCAACGAGGTCTGCGTCCACATGATGGTCCGGGGCGTGCCCTTCAACGGCACCGGGCATTCCGGCATGGGCGCCTACCACGGGGAATGGGGCTTCCGGGAGTTCACCCACCCGCAGACCGTCCTGACCGGCCGCACCTTCTGGAACCTGCCCCTGCGGGAGCATCCCTACACGGGAAAGGCGGGCGAAAGAAAGCTGTCCCTGCTCAGGCTGTTTGAAAGGTAGTACCAGCAAAAAAGCCGGCCGGATCCCTCCGGCCGGACTTTTTGATTGATTCGGCACAACAGCGTCCACGCGGCGCCGGGCTTCGGGCATTCCCTTCAGTCCGACTGCAGCGCGTCGTAGCCCTCCTCCCCGGTACGCACGCGCACCACGTTCTCGACGTCCTGCACGAAGATCTTGCCGTCGCCGATGTGGCCGGTGCAGAGCACATTTCGGGCGGTGTCGATCACCAGGCGCACGGGCACCTTGCTGACCACGATATCCACCTGGACCTTGGGCAGCAGCGTGACCTCCACGGGCGTGCCGCGGTAGTATTCCGGCTTGCCCTTCTGCGCGCCGTAGCCCATGACGTTCGTGACGGTCATGCCGGTGATGCCGATCCGGTTCATGGCCGTCTTCAGGCTCTCCAGGCTGCCGGGACGGCAGATGATCTGCACCCGGGTGTAGACCGGCGCGTCCGGCGCCTTTTCTCTGGCAGGTCGCGGGGTGGCGGCCGCAGCGGCGGGTTCAGACGCGGCAGGCGCGTCCTCTCCCTCCGCCAGGCTCCCGTCCGGCAGGACGGCGAAGCCCGCGTAGGCCGTCGTCAGGCCGTGCTCGGAGCGGTCCAGCCCCATGACCTCGTCCCCGGCGTCCGCCCGAAGGCCGATGATCTTTTTGATCAGAACGAAAACCAGCGTGATGACAACGGCCGTCCACGCGATCGTGGCCAGGACGCCCAGCGCCTGCACTCCCAGGAAGCGGAACCCGCCGCCGTAGAACAGCCCCTTCTCCGTGGAGACGCCGGTGGCGAACAGGCCGGTCAGCACCGTGCCCAGCGCGCCGCAGACGCCGTGCACGGAAATCGCGCCGACAGGGTCGTCGATCTTCGCGACCCGGTCAAAAAAGCCGATGGACAGGGACATCGTCAGCCCGCAGACGACGCCGATCACCGCCGCGCCGAAGGGATCGACCGCGTCGCACCCCGCCGTGATGCCCACCAGGCCCGCCAGGGCGGCGTTGAAGGTCATGGAGACGTCCGGCTTGCCGTAGCGCAGCCAGGTATAGCCCATGGTGACCAGCGTGGCAAGGGCCGCCGCCAGATTGGTGTTGAAGAACACCAGCCCCGCGGAAGTGATCAGCTCATCGCTGTCCATCCCCACGGTGGAAGCCCCGTTGAACCCGAACCAGCAGAACCAGAGGATAAATACCCCCAGGGCCGCGATGGACAGGTTGTGGCCCAGGATCGCCCGGGGCTTCCCGTCCTTTCCGTACTTGCCCAGACGCGGGCCCAGCATCTTCGCGCCGATCAGCGCGCACACGCCGCCCACCATGTGCACGGCGGTCGAGCCGGCGAAATCATGGAAGCCCATCTCTGCCAGCCATCCGCCGCCCCAGATCCAGTGCCCGGATACGGGATAGATGAACAGGGAAATGGCGGCGGAGTAGACGCAGTAGGCGGAAAACCGGGTGCGCTCCGCCATGGCGCCGGAGACGATGGTAGCCGAGGTGGCGCAGAACACCGTCTGGAAAATGGCGTACGCCCACAGCGGCACGCCCGCCGGCAGGACGGCGCTGTAGTCCCCCATGATGAAGGGGTCGATCCAGCCGAACAGCGCGCTGCCCGCGCCGAACATGATGCCAAAGCCGAACAGCCAGTACAGCGGGGTCCCGATGCAGAAATCCATCAGGTTTTTCATCAGGATGTTGCCGGTATTCTTGGCCCGGGTGAACCCGGCCTCGCACATGGCAAAGCCCGCCTGCATGAAGAAAACCAGCGCCGCGCCAAGCAGCACCCAGATGGTGTTCGCGGGAGAATACGTCATACCAGTCACTTCCGTTTCCTTAAAATTTCCAGCAAAAAAGGCGCAGGGTGCGTCCAGCACACCCTTGCGCCTTGTTGGAATGATGGCATTTTATGCCGGGAAACGGCGTTTGTCAAGGGAAATACAGCCAAAGAACAATTACGTCAGACACGCAAGGGGTTCCTGCGGTCCGGGGCCTGCCGGCCCGTTCGTCGGTGAAAACAGGCCACTGGCCTGTTTCCCAAGCCCTCCTCACCCCCTGCGGAACCCTCAAAACGGATTTGCCTGTCGCGCATGGCTTTCCCCTTCTTTTTTTCTCCGTACATTTTACCCCCTCCCCGAATTTCATTGTCCGCATCATGGGATTCTCGTTTTTTCATCTGTCCGCATCCCGGGGAAACCGCCAAAAACACGAACATTCCAAATCCGCTGATATATCAGCATATATCACCGATTTGCAACGCTTTTTCAACGGATTTTCAACGCTTTTACAACCGAAATTCAACGGTTTTTCAACGGATTTTCAACTTGCTTTCTTCGCCTCCATATGG
>CAMJXZ010000229.1 GCA_946409855.1 uncultured Clostridia bacterium
AGATCACCGGACAGACGGATCATCACGGAAGGAACTTCTTCCGCTGCGGGCTCTTCCTCAACGGGTTCCTCATCTGCAGGTTCTTCTGCTGTGGGCTCTTCCGCTGCAGGTTCCTCAGCCGTGGGTTCTTCAGAAACGGGTTCCTCAGCAGCGGGTTCTTCAGAAACGGGTTCCTCGGCAGCGGGTTCTTCTGCTTCAGGTTCCTCAGCTGTGGGTTCTTCAGAAGCGGGTTCCTCAGCAGCGGGTTCTTCTGCTTCAGGTTCTTCCGCTGCGGGTTCTTCAGCCGCGGGCTCCTCGGCAGCAGGTTCTTCCGCGGCGGGTTCTTCCTGCCCATACAGAGCGGGCAGTTCCACCGCGCTTTCCGCCACCACCTGGCCGGCGCTGTTCAGCAGCGCCACCCGGTAGTTTTTCGACAGCGCCTGCACCGTCGCGTTCAGCATCATGTGGGCGCCCTTGGCGATGGTTTTCCACTCGTCCTCTTTGTTCTCCACCTGCCAGACGACCTTCACTTTGGACGCGTCGCCTTCGATCTTCGCCTGGTAGATGAGCAATGTGCCCGGCTTGACGGTGCCTTTGTTCACCAGCTCCGCCCGGACGGTCCACACGGGCCCCTGCTCCGCCGCCGGCTCGCTCTCTTCCGCCGGCACTTCCGGTTCAGCCGCCGGTGCTTCCGGTTCAGTGACCGGCGCTTCCGGCTCGGTGACCGGCGCTTCCGGCTCGGTGACCGGTGCTTCCGGCTCCGCCGCCGGTTCTTCTTCGGTTTCCGTCTGCGCGGGCAGCCGGTTCCTCAGGATCTCCGCCACCCGTTCGGCCAGCGGGTTCTCCGCGGACGCGGTGAACCCTATGCTGCCCAGCGCCATCACTGCGCACAGCAGCACGGACAGGAAACGCGTGAAACCGTGTTTCTTCATGTTCGTCCTCCTTATGGATCAAAAGAGTGCTTCGGTGCGGGAGCCGTCCGGGGATTCACACGGAATCCGCCGCGGTTTTCACCTGCGCCGCCCTGCGCAATACGCGGAACCGCCGCGCAGAAAAGCAGTGCTTGTATGATATTTTGATTTTATCATTTCAGTATCCTGCACGCAAGAGAAATCTCTCATTTTTTGCGTTTTTCTGCCGTTTTTTCCCCGTGCAGGTTTTTTTCCATCAAAAACGGCCGCCCGGAAAGGGCAGCCGTTTTTAATGGATTGTTTATTTACACCGTCAGGCCTTCCTCATGCATCACATCCATGATGGCCTTGACGTACTTTTCGCAGGCTTCCGCGGTATCGGCTTCCGCCATGACGCGGATCACCGGTTCCGTGCCGCTCTTGCGCACCAGGACGCGCCCGCTGCTGCCGAGCTCCTTGCCGGCCTGCTCGATGGCGAGTTTAACCGCCGGGTTGCTCATCACCGACTCCTTGTCCACCACGGGCACGTTTTTGAGCACCTGGGGATAGAAATGCATGGGCTTGACCAGTTCGCCCAGGCTGTGCTTGGTTTCAAGCATCACTTCCATCATCTGGATGGCGGTCAGGATCCCGTCGCCGGTGGTCGCGTACTTTTTGAAGATGATGTGGCCGGACTGTTCGCCGCCCAGGCGGTAGCCGTTGGCGGACATGTTTTCATATACGTACTTGTCCCCCACGGCAGTCGTCTCGTACCGGATTCCCTCTTCCTCCAGGGATTTGAAGAAACCGAAGTTGGACATTACGGTAGCCACGACGGTATTCCCTGGCAGCTCCCCTTTGTTTTTCAGGTACTTGCCGCAGACGTACAGGATGTGGTCGCCGGTGACGATCCCGCCGTTTTCGTCCACCGCCAGGCATCTGTCCGCGTCGCCGTCAAAGGCAAAGCCCACGTCCAGCTTTTCCTCCCGGACAAGCTTCTGCAGGTTCTCAATGTGGGTGGAGCCGCAGCCGCGGTTGATGTTCAGGCCGTCCGGATCGTTGCCGATCACAAAGGTACGGGCGCCCAGCGCGTCAAATACCGATTTGGCGATCATCCAGGCGCTGCCGTTGGCGCAGTCCAGACCGACCCGGACGCCCTTGTAGGAACGGGTCGCCAGGGTGATCAGGTAGCCGATATAGCGGTTGCGCCCCGCGGCATGGTCCACCGTCTTGCCGATCCGGTCCCGGGTCATCAGGGGGATTTCCCCGGTCTTCCCGTCCAGGTAGTCCTCCACCTGCAGGATGACCTCTTCCTCCATCTTTTCGCCGTTGCCGTTCAGGAGCTTGATCCCGTTGTCATAGTACGGGTTATGGCTGGCGGAGATCATGATGCCACAGTCAAAATTCTCCGTCCTGACCACGTAGGATACGCTGGGCGTGGTCGTCACGTGCATGATGTAGGCGTCCGCGCCGGAAGCCGTCAGGCCGGCCGACAGCGCGTACTCGTACATATAGCTGGACCGGCGGGTATCCTTGCCGATGACCACCCGGGGCGCGCCGTCCTCGCCGGCTTTGCGCCGGGCTTCACTGTAATACCAGCCCAGAAACCGACCGATCTTAAACGCGTGGTCCGCCGTCAGAACGACGTTCGCTTCGCCGCGGAACCCGTCGGTACCAAAATATTTGCCCATAAACAGTAATTCCTCCTTTTTATTTCCACAGGGGCGCGGGATACACGCCCTCATCGCGCAGGCGGATCATGGCCTGCTGCACCAGCGGTTTATCTTCCTGATAGGTAACGCCCCACCAGCGGTCCCCGCTGGTCAGCACCTGAACGGACGCTCTGCCCGAGGTAATCAGCCCGTTGACCGCGAAAGGCAGATAGTATTCCGCCTTGACCGGATTTAAGGGCATTTCTTCCTTCAGGAAAGTCCGGAATCCGGTTTCCAGTTCCTGCAGGAAATCCGGCGTAAAGCCCCACAGGTTCATGCTGACGACGCTGTCCCCGCTCAGGCGGCGGTAGTTTTCCCCGTCCTCCGTATACAGCGGGCCGTCGGAGCTGGAGACGATATGGACGATCTCCCGGATGCCCTGCAGGAAGCCGTTTTCATCCGCCTCGCAGACGCCGCGGGACACGTAGCCCGTGCTGCTGACCGTGTTTTTGAGCCGGTAGCCGACCATCATGTAGCGCCCCTGCCCGGCAGCGGCGGACAGGAAGGCGTACGCCTTTTGGAAAGCGTCCGGCCCGTAGTAATCGTCCGCGTTGATGGCGGCAAACGGCGCGTCGATCAGGTCTTTGCAGCACAGCACCGCGTGGCCGGTCCCCCAGGGCTTGACCCGGTTTTCCGGCACGGTAAAGCCGTCGGGCAGCATATCCTTCTCCTGGAAGGCATAGGAAACATCCATGTATTCTTCCGCATGGCGGCCGACCGCGTCCCGGAACGCCTGCTCCATCTCGTGCTTAATCAGGAAAATGACCCGCCTGAAGCCGGCCCTTTTTGCGTCAAACAGACTGTAGTCCAGAATAACTTCCCCGTTGGGCCCCACCGGGTCGATCTGCTTCATGCCCCCGTAGCGGCTGCCCATGCCGGCAGCCATAATCACCAGAATCGGTTCCATAGAAAAGTTCCTTTCCGAGAAATCAATTTTGTATATTATCAGAAATATTTCCGGTTTGCAAGTAGATTCTCGGCACTCTGGGCGAAATTGCGCACACGATCTCGTACCCGATGGTCCCGGTCTGCGCCGCCAGATCGTCCGCCGTCTGTCTGCGTTCCCCGCTCCGGCCGAGGATCACCGCCTCGTCCCCCCGGACGGTATCCGGTATGGCGCTTACATCCACCATGGTCTGGTCCATGCAGACCCGGCCCAGAATGGGCGCCTCCTGCCCCCGGATCAGCACATGCCCCCGGCCGGACAGGGCGCGGCTGAACCCGTCCGCGTAGCCCACCGGCAGCGTCGCCACCGTCATCTCCCGGTCCGCCCGGAAGGTGCGCCCGTAGCCGACCGTATCCCCCGGACGGATCCGCTTGACCAGGCCCACCGCGCTTTTCAGGGACAGCGCCGGACGGATCCCTTCGGGCAGAACGTTGCTCCGGTCCGGCGCAAGGCCGTAGAGGATGATGCCAAGCCGGGAAAAAGCGGTCTTCTCTTCCGGATAAAACAGCCCGCCCGCGGAATTGAGCCCGTGCAGCACGATGTCCGTCCTGCCGGCCGCGTGCAGCAGCCCGAGCACCCGTTCTGCCTTTTCCTGCTGGGCGAGGGTAAAGGCCCTGCTGTCCGCCTCTTCCGGCGTGTCCGCCGCACACAGATGTGTGAAAATGCCCGTCACGCGCAGCTTTTCCGGGGCATGCAGGACGGCCTGCGCCGCCCGCTCCGGTTCATCCGCGTTCAGGCCGATCCGCCGCATGCCGGTGTCCAACGCGTAATGGCAGCGGATCGGCGCTTCCGCGGCTTCGGCCAGCTCCCTTGCGTAGGATTCGTCCGTCAGCGCCTGGGTGATCTGATACCGGCTGAGCAGCCCGGCCTCGCTGACCGGCGTATAGCCCAGGATCAGGATTTCCCCCGGAACGCCGCCCTCCCGGAGCCGGACCGCTTCCTCCACGTTGGAAACCGCGAAGCGTCTGCAGCCGGCACGCGTCAGCGCCAAAGCGACCGGCACATCCCCGTGGCCGTACGCGTTGGCCTTGACGACGCACATCACTTCCTTGCGCACGGGCATGTGCGCCTGATAGATCCTGTAATTGGCCACGATCTGGTCCAGATCCACCTCGGCCCAGCAGCGCCGGCCGAAAGGCACCCGAAGTTCTCCCATAATATCTGCCGTCTCCTGTTCACGAAAAGGGATTTCCGGTAATTTTTTTGCCGTTTGATTCATTTTTCTTCTTGATTTTTAGCGTTTTGTCCGATATAATGATAATATCTATATGATTTATTGGAGACTGCCATGCAATACCGGGTCGTAATCGCTTTAAAAGATACAGAGGACATGTACTGTGTTCAGGCCATTGTGGATACGATGTCCTTTTCTTTTGACGCGCGGCCGGTTTCCCCGGAGCCTTCGGAAATTCTGGACGGCATCGGCAAAAGCAGCGCCGACCTGCTGATCCTCGACCTGACCGCCAGCCCGGAAATGCCGGCGCTCGCCATGCGCCTGCGCCGGGAGCACCGCGGCCTGTGGATGATCCTGCTGGAGGGCGAAGAGGAGAACGTCACGAGCTTCTGCCTGGACAGGCGAAGCATCGTCCTGCAGAAGCCC
Source organism: uncultured Clostridia bacterium (assembly GCA_946409855.1). Lineage (GTDB taxonomy): Bacteria > Bacillota > Clostridia > Christensenellales > Aristaeellaceae > UBA4246. Next base: position 5,128 of record CAMJXZ010000229.1, read on the forward strand.
ATCAGCACCATGCGGATGCTGCACGCCCTGCATTCCGCCGTCGCGGGGATGGAGCAGGAAATCAAACGGAACGCCGCCGTTCAGGCCGGGTCATAGGGTTTGATTTCCCTGGGCTTTGTCTCCATCGTCCGCCAGGCATAATCGTAATTGATCGAATCCGTCGTATTCATCAGATACCAGACCAGGCCGTCAAACATCCTGTCCGCCTCCGAAAGGGCGGCTTTTTGTTTTGCCAGGGAAAACGATGTCCAGACCTTTTCGGCTTCTTCCCGCCGCCCCTTGGCCAGATGCCGCGCCGCGGTCCGGTTGACTTCGGCCGCTTCCGCAAACGCTTCCGTTTCCATCCGGCGGAATACCGCGCGGACGCCGCCGCCCAGGCGGCGCCTGTCCTGCTCCGCCAGCGCGCAGAGCCGCTTCATCCGGACCGACGCCATCCGGGGGTCATAGCGCATTCCGCCCGGCGGGTCCTGGTCCA
>CAMJXZ010000230.1 GCA_946409855.1 uncultured Clostridia bacterium
TCAACGGATGCAGCCGGTTTATTCCTCAACCGCTGCAGCAAAGGAGCCTGTATGGATTACATTGAACTGACCGTGTCCACCACCACCTTCGGGGCGGATACCGTATCGGAACTGCTGATGGAAAACGGGGCCGCCGGGACGCAGATCATCGACCGCAGCGACCTGCCCGACCCGGACCATCCGGGAAAAAACTGGGAACTGATGGACCGGGAGCTGATCGAGCAGGCGCCGGAGGACGTGCAGGTCAAGGCCTGGTACCAAGCGGATCAGGCGGCCGCCGCGGTGGAGGCCGTCCGCGCGGCGCTCGCGGCCCTGCGGGCTTCCGATCAGGGCGGCGGGATGGGCGCGCTGACGCTGTCCACCGGCTCCATCCGGGAGGAGGACTGGGCGGAAAACTGGAAGCAGTATTTTAAGCCCTTCCGGGTCTCTGAGCACCTGGTGGTCAAGCCCACCTGGGAAACCTGGGACAAGCAGCCCGGCGACCTGATCATCGAGCTGGACCCGGGGATGGCCTTCGGCACCGGTACCCACGAGACCACCGCCCTGTGCATTGAACTGATCGAACAGTATTACCGGGGGGGAAAGCTCCTGGACGTGGGCACCGGCTCGGGCATCCTGGCCATCGCCGCCGCGCTGCTGGGCGCCCGGCAGGTGGTCGGGGTGGATATCGACCCGGACGCCGTGCGGGTGGCCAAAGAAAACGTGGCCCTGAACGGCCTGTCCGCGCAGATCGACATCCGGGAGGGGGACCTGCTGCAGGGGCTCAGCGAGCGCTTCGATTTCGCCGCCGCCAACATCCTGGCGCCGGTCATCCAGATGCTGGCCGCGCCGCTGGTCCGGCATCTGACACCGGGCGGGCTGTTCGTCTGCTCGGGCATCATCGAGCCGTCCGCGCAGGAAGTCGAACAGTCCCTGCTGGACGCCGGGTACGAGATCCTGGACAGCCGCCGCCGGGGGGACTGGCACGCCTTCGCCGCGCGGGCTCCGAAGAACCCCGCCTGACCGTCCGGCCCGATCACGGGCCCTGACCATCCCGGAGGAAGGAAAAAGCCATGCACCGATTTTTCGCACAGCGCCTGAGTGAAAATCAGGCCCGGCTGCTGCCCGAGGAAGCCCGGCACGCGCTGACCGTGCTGCGCCTTGAGGAAGGGGACGGCGTCCAGGTCATCCTGGAGGAAAAAGTCTATGCCGCCCGCATCCTGTCCGCGCGGGACGGGGTCACGGCGGAGCTGCTGTCCGCCCTGCCTTCGCCGGAGCCGGGCGTGCGGGTGACCCTGCTGCAGGGCCTGCCCAAGGCGGACAAGATGGACTTTATCGTGCAGAAATGCACGGAAGCGGGGGTGTACGCCATCGTGCCGGTGGCCATGCCCCGCTGCGTGACGCGCCTGACCGAAAAGGACGGCGCCCGCAAGGCGGAACGCTGGCAGCGGATCGCCGCGGAGGCCGCCAAGCAGTGCGGCCGGGCGCACGTGCCCGCCGTTTCCGCCCCGCTGGCCTTCGCCGGCATCGCGCGGGCCGTCCCCCGGGACACCCTGCTGCTGGTGCCCTGGGAGGACGAAAAGGCCCTGCCCCTGCGCCGCGCCGCGGCGGAGCAGCCGGAAAAGAAGGACATCTGTCTCGTCATCGGGCCGGAGGGCGGCATGGGCGAAGAGGAGATATCGGCCCTGCGGTCGCTGGGGGCGCAGACCGTCACCATGGGCCCCCGCATCTTCCGCACGGAAACCGCCGCCCTGGCCGCTGTGCTGCTGGCCCTCAGCGTGAGCGGGGCGTACGACTGACGGCGGGCGGCGATGACCGCGCGGATTCCGCGGATATCATCCCATTCGTCCGGAAATAAAAAAGGAACCGCAAACGCGATTCCCTTGGGGGTTAGACGCGCTTACCAGCCGCCGGTAGCGCCGCCGCCGTTTTCATGATCTTCCTCATGTTCGTCTTCGGGCTCAATTTGAATGATTCCGCCGTTTACCTTCTCAAGTTCCTTCTGATGCACGTCGTTCCGGGTCCGTTCGTTCTGTTTTCTCTCCATCCTGAATCCCCTCTCCGCCGCAAAGCGGCCGGCTGTTTTTCATTTTCAGCGGTTGATACGCGGACAGATCCCGGCATGGCAGCCGCGGACATGGAATATTACCCGGATGATGATGAAATTAGCTTTTTTACGCAGCCGCACATGTTTCTGACGCAATTACATCCGGAATCAGCATCGGGGCGCGCGTTCACTTCTGATCCGCGTCCTTTTTTTCGTCTCCGGTTTCATCCGCCTTTTTTTCGCCGTCGGGGTTCTTCACTTCATTCTTGAAATCCTTGATGCTCCTGCCCAGGGCCTTGCCCACGCCGGCCAGCTTGCCGCCGCCGAAGATCACCAGTGCCAGCACTACGATCAGAACGATTTCCATGGTACCCAGATGCATGATATTCAACTCCTTTTTTGAATATGATGGTTCTATGTCTGTCCTGATTCCCGGAAGGGGACGGTTTCACCCCTCCTGATACGCCTGCCGCAGGATGCCCACGAAAGCGGATTCCACGGCGTTGAGCACGTAATCCCGCCGGTACATCACGCCGATCTGCAGCCTGCCCTCCGAGGTTTTCACGTGCAGATAGGTGACCTTGTGCGCGACCCCGAGCGCGCCCAGGGGGAGCGACGGCAGGAGGCTCACGCCAATGGCTTTAGCCACCGCCGGCAGCACGTCCGAGGTGTTCTGCACCGTCAGCGCGATCGGCGGGCGGATGCCGTTTTCCTGAAAGAAGCGCCGCGCGACCCGGGTGCTGTAGGCGTCCGCCCGGGAAAGGACAAAAGGCACGTCCCGAAGCAGCGCGCTGTCTACATGCGGGTAATTCAGCCCGGGGCGCGGCTCGGCCTGCGCCTCCAGCGGGTGGCCCTTGGGCACTGCCAGGATGTATTCCTCCTCCCCCACCAGGTCGCAGTTGATGATGTTGGCAAACTTGGCGGGCACGATACCCACCACCAGGGGGCACTTGTTGTTGATCAGGTCCACCAGAAGCTTGCCCTGGGACGTGTACAGGTAATGCGTCTGCACGCCCGGAAAGCGCTGCGCCAGCGCCGGGACCGCGTAATAGTTCAGCAGGGGCATCCGCACCATCGGGAGGCCGACGGAAATGTTTTCCAGATGGGTGCTGGCCATAAGGATCTCCTGCTCCCACTGGGCGTTCAGGTCCATCATCCGGCGCGCTCCCTGCAGGTAAGCCTCGCCCGTGCGGGTGGGCACCATGCCGCCGCTCTGCCGCTCGAACAGGGGGGCGCCGATGCTCTCCTCCAGCTTGTTCAGCATCTTGCTCAGGGTGGGCTGGGAGACGTACAGCCGCTGGGCCGCCTTGCTCATGTTGCCTTCCTCGGCGATGGTCAGGACGTATTCGCATTCACGAAGCTGCATTTCCGATTCCTTTCTGGAATGATTTTATGCACGTTGGCTATCACCCTATGATTATACACGGGCAGCGCCCCGCCGTCAACCGGCGATTCCCGGAAAAACCGGGACATATTCAGCCATATTTGATGTCCGATCCGGCGGCCATACGTGACCAGAACAGCCGGATTCATCGATGCATTCCATTTGGCTATCCAACCGATAAATAAAGGGAATAGGAAAATGCCCTGTTAATTGTGGTTTTTGGGCCGATTGCTGCCGTATATGACACGATAATTTGATCTCACATATGATAGCCTTTGGCTATCGCCGCAATGAAAAGGATGTATTTGCTTCCGCTATGAAATTATGCTATCGTTATATCAGCATCAGCCGATGTTGATCGGCCCACTTACGAACAATCCCACGAGGAGGGAATCATCATGAAGAAACTCAGCCGCCGCGATTTCCTGAAGGTCTCCGGCGCCGGCATGCTGGCCGCTGCCGCCGCTACCACCGGCATTGCCCTGAAAGGCTCTGCCAAAGCCGAAGAAGCCGACCCCAACGAAGGTGAAAAGGTAGAAATCAAGAACAGCTTTGAGCCCACCGTGCCCGGCGTATCCGGCGTTCTGGACCGCAAGAACCTGCCCACCAAGGACTGGGACGACCCCGACATCAAGCTCAAGGTCCGCTGGAGCGGCGTGAACTTCTACGAATTTGTGCTGCCCACCGGGGAAACCATCATCATGGACCCCTATTTCGACGACCCCAACGACGCGCACAACGAGCATAAGTACACCCCCACCGACCTGCCCGGCGGCAAATGGGTGCACGGCGGCGATTACTGCCTGCTGACCCACGGCCATCACGACCACACGGGCGAACTGCACTCCGTGCTGGAAGAGCATCCCCTGTGCCAGGTGATCGTGCCCCAGGGCACCCTGCCCTCCGTGGTGTGGCGTGAAAAGATCAACTACGCCGCCCACTACATCAGCGAAGCCGGCGCGTACGACAAGTTCACCCTCCACGGCTTCACCCTGGAGACCTGCCGCAGCAACCACAACTGCTCCAAGCGCCCTGTCAGCGACACCCTGGACGTCGAAAAATACAGCAACCCCGACGGTACGCCGGACTTCTACAAGCTCTACAGCTGGATCTACGAGCGCGAGATCATGAACATGAAGATCACCACCGACGACGGCTTTACCATCCTGATCTGGAACTCCGAAATGCAGGCTGACGGCTTCGGCTTTGAGACCCGGCCCCATTTCTACCAGAACGCCAACCCCGACCTGTTCATGTACCAGGTAGCCGGCGCTTCCTTCGACTATGACCGCCGCAACCCCAACGTCAAGCACATGGCTGAATGGATCGCCTCCGTCAAGGGCAAGACCGCTCTGCCCGAGCATCAGCAGCACTTCGCGTATTCCGAGCTGGACGCGATGGCTGACAAGATTTCCGACATCTGCAACGAAAAGGGCGTGGGCACTTCCTTCCTGACCCCCGAAACCGGCATCTGGTACGGCTACACCAAGGACAAGGACGGCAAGGTGGGCGTCTACCTGCTGGGCAAGCACGACTGATCCCGCAAGATAAAGCAGCCTTTTCACGGGCCGGCGCGCGGCCCTGACATCTCACCGCACAGATTCAGGCGGGCCGGAGGGCAAACGGGTGTTTCCCCGTCGCCGGACGGGCCGCCGGTCTGTGCGGCGATCTTTGTAAAAAACATTTGCTTTTTTACCAGAAACCATATATAATACAAATACAGACTCCGTTTTGATCGTTTCAGACTCCTTTTTTCTGAGATATTCATCACAAAACCGGCCGGCGAATATTATTCCCCGTTCTTAAAGCCGTCTGCGCGCCCGCCTTTTCAGGGCCAGACAGCTTAAGATAAATTTTTGAAGGAGGACTCTTCCATGAAAAAGATCCTTGCCCTGCTCCTCTCCCTGATGATGGTCGTGTGCTTCTGCACCGCTACTTCCGCCGATGAAGACTGGAAGTTCGAGCGCGGCATCACCATCGTCTGCCCCTGGGGCCTCGGCGGCGGCGCTGACAGCACCATCCGTCCCATGGCGACCCTGATGCAGAACTACCTCGGCGTCCCCGTTGAAGTCCGCAACGAGACCGGCGGCAGCGGCGTCACCGGTGCGACCTTCGCCTACAAAGAGCCCGCTGACGGCTATACCTTCCTGCTGGGCACCCAGTCCCTGT
>CAMJXZ010000231.1 GCA_946409855.1 uncultured Clostridia bacterium
TCTCCTCATTGAAATGTTACTGACAGCAACAATAACGGCTGATCAAACAACTTCCATAATTATACCAGTTTATTCTTCTGTTGTCAATGAAAATCAATGAAAGCGGGAGATGATCTGAAGGAATAATTGTTGCCGGCAGAAACAAAAACCCAACCGGGCGGAAACCGGTTGGGGATACGGCGGAAGCGTATGATCAGATCAGCGTTTCCAGCGGCACGTATTCATAGCCATGGGCCGTGGCGACGTTTTTGTTGGTCAGCTTGCCCAGATAGCAGTTGACGCCGGAGCTGATCACTTCGCTCTTGCGGCAGGCTTCTTCCAGGCCCGCCTGAGCGATCTGCAGGCCGTAGCGGAGGGTGGCGTTGGTCAGCGCGATGGTGCTGGTGCGGGGAACGGCGCCGGGCATGTTGCCCACGCAGTAATGCACGACCCCTTCTTCAATGTACACGGGATCGTCGTGGGTGGTGACCCGGCTGCTTTCGCCACAGCCGCCCTGGTCGATCGCGACGTCCACAAACACCGCGCCGTCCTTCATTTCAGGCAGGTACTTTTTCTTGAAGAGCTTGGGCGTGGAGCCACCGGGAATCAGGACGGAACCGATGACCAGGTCGGCGTTTTTGACCACGCGCTCGATGTTGCTGTCCGTCGAAACCAGGGTCTGGATGTGGGCGCCGAACAGATTGTCCAGTTCTTCCAGGCGCTTGAGGTTGATATCCAGGATGGTCACGTTGGCGCCCATGCCCACGGCGATCTTGCAGGCGTTCATGCCCACCGTGCCGCCGCCCAGGATGACCACGTTGGCCTTCGGGGTGCCCGGAACACCGGCCAGCAGGATGCCTTCCCCGCCGAAGCGCTTCTCCAGGTATTTGGCGCCTTCCTGGATGGACAGGCGGCCGGCGATCTGGCTCATGGGGGCGAGGCAGGGGAGGGAACGGTCCTTTTCCTGGATCGTTTCGTAGGCGACCGCCTTGACATTGCCGTTCAGCAGCGCGTCCATCTGCTGACGGTCAGCCGCCAGGTGCAGATAGGTGTACAGGATCAGCCCGTCATGGAAGAGCGGGTATTCTTCCGGGAGGGGTTCCTTGACCTTGATCATCATATCGACCAGATGCCAGACATCGGTCCCGTAAAGCCGGAGCCGATGCCCGCCCCTTTTTCCATATAGACATGGTGGCCGGCCGATACATAGGCTTTCACGTTGTCCGGCGTCAGACCGACGCGGTATTCGTTGTTTTTGATTTCCTTTACGCATCCGATTTTCATGATTTCTGCATCCTTTCCGTGGTTGATTACAGCACAGAATTATATCACGCGTTTTCACCGATTGGAATGAACAGGCTGTTTTTTTCGTGTTTTTTGATCTTTGACAGGATGCTCATCCGGGCAGCAGCGCTTTGTTTTCCTTCCGGTAGTCGCCGCTGATGATGTCCTCCCACCAGTCCCGGTTGGAAAGATACCAGTCGATGGTTCGCTTCAGGCCGTCCCGGAACGGAACCTCCGGCTGCCAGCCCAGCTCGCCGGAGAGCTTGGACGAATCCACGGCGTAGCGCCGGTCGTGGCCCTTGCGGTCTTCCACGTGGGTGATGAGGGATTTCGGCTTCCCGAGCTCCCGGCAGATCAGCTTGACGATATCGATATTGCACATCTCCTGACGGCCGCCGATATTGTAGATTTCCCCGTTTCTGCCCCGGTGAATGATCAGGTCGATGGCCCGGCAGTGGTCTTCCGTATAGATCCAGTCCCGGACGTTCAGCCCGTCCCCGTAAACGGGCAGCGGCAGGTCGTACAGGCAGTTGACGATCATCAGCGGGATCAGCTTTTCGGGAAACTGATGGGGGCCGTAATTGTTGCTGCAGCGGCTGACGGTGACCGGAAGCCCGAAGGTGCGGTGATAGGAAAGCACCAGCAGATCGGCGGATGCCTTCGAAACGCTGTAGGGGCTGCTGGGGCATAAAGGCGTTTTTTCGGTGAAAAGCAGGTCCGGCCGGTTCAGCGGCAGCTCGCCGTACACTTCGTCGGTGCTGACCTGGTGAAAGCGCTGGATGCCGAACCTGCGGCAGGCGTCCATCAGGGTCTGGGTGCCCAGGATGTTGGTTTTGAGAAATACGGCCGGGTCCTCGATGCTCCGGTCCACGTGACTTTCCGCGGCGAAATGGACGACAATATCGGGATGCTCTTCCTGAAACAGGCGGAATACGGCGTCCCGGTCGCAGATATCCTCCCGGATGAAGCGGAAATTGTTCTTCGGAAGCAGCTCTTTGATGGTCTTCAGGCTGGCCGCGTAGGTCAGTTTGTCCAGGCAGAGGAGGCGGTATTCCGGATGGTTTTCCGCCATATGAAAAAGGAAGCAGCTGCCGATAAAGCCGGCGCCGCCGGTTACCAGAATCGTCATCCCGCTTCCCTCGCAATCGACAGAAGATACTGTCCGTAGTCGGTCATCTTCAGTTCTTCCCCCAGGGCAGTCAGCTGCTCAGTGGTGATAAATCCGCGCCGCCAGGCGATTTCCTCGATGCAGGAGATGTAAAAGCCCTGGCGCGCCTGCACCGCCTCCACAAACTCCGAGGCGCGCAGCAGGCTGGCGGGGGTGCCGGTGTCCAGCCAGGCCATGCCGCGGCCCAGCAGGGTTACGTGCAGCTCACCCATTTTCAGGTAGGCGTTGTTCACGTCGGTGATCTCGATTTCTCCCCGGGCCGAAGGCTGTACTTTCCGGGCAATGTCCACCACCCGGCTGTCGTAAAAGTACAGCCCGGGCACCGCGTAGTTGCTCTTGGGATGGGCCGGTTTTTCTTCAATGGAGATGACCCGGTGATCCTGATCGAACTCCACGACGCCGAAAGAACGGGCGTCCTTCACCGGATAGCCGAAGATGGTGGCGCCGTTTTTATTTTCCATCGCGCGCAGGAGGGTGCGGGTCATGTCCTGGCCGAAGAACACGTTGTCCCCCAGGATCAGGCACACGCTGTCCTGCCCGATGAAATCGGCCCCGATGATAAAGGCGTCCGCCAGGCCGCGGGGGGTTTCCTGCACCTGGTAGGAAAAGCGCATCCCCAGCCGTTTTCCGTCCCCCAGCAGCTTCTGATACAGCGGCATGTCCTCCGGGGTGGAGATGACCAGCACCTCCCGGATCCCGGCCAGCATCAGCACGGACAGGGGGTAATAAATCAGCGGTTTGTCATAGACCGGCAGCAGCTGCTTGGAAACAGCCTTGGTCATCGGGTACATCCGCGTCCCCTTGCCGCCGGTTAAAAGAATTCCTTTCATGATGTCTGCCGCTCCGGATCAGAATTAAGACAGCCTGATAAAACGCTTCTCGCAGTTTGCAAGGTCCAGCATGCCTAACGAGAAAATGGTAAAACAGAACTGAAGATGCTTGAGCGGAATCGTGAGATACTGGCCCATCATCAGGCCCAGCAGGTTGACCAGCAGAATGATGACCGCGTACTTCCTGTTTCCCTTGCTGATGTGGCGGCCGCTGCTTTTCAGCAGTTCCCACCAGAAGACCAGCAGCAGCAGGAAACCGGTCAGCCCCCAGCAGATCAGGATGTCCGCGACGGCATTGTGGGGAGAGGCGCCGTAATGAACCATATTCAGGTATGTGCCGGAGCCGTAGCCGAACAAAATGCATTTCCAGTCCGAGGCCCATGCGGAAAAATAAAATGAGTTGATAGCCAAACGTCCATTGGAAATGTCTTCCTGATCGAAAAAGCGGGAAACAACCCCGTTCCACATGTCGGGCATAAACTGGCGGACCGCCACCAGCGCGGCAACCAGGATCACCAGAATGGCGATACCGGAATTGCGCCTGCCGCTGTTGGAGGCGACAATCAGGCCCCAGAAGGCGGCCACAAATCCAAGAATGACAAAAGCGGTGCGGGACCTGGTCAGAATCGTTACGCCGATGCAAAGTATGATGCCGATCAGGGCGGGCACCTTCCGGATGTTGCGTTTTGTCAGCAGGATGAGCAGGAATGTAAGCGCCAGCACGTGATTCATGCCCAGGGCATTCCGGTTATTGGAGGTGACCATGCCGGCCGCTTCATAGTTCGCCAGGTGACGCCCAAGGCTGTTGCTTCCGCCCAGAAGCACCGTCCAGCCCCACAGGGAAATCGTCATGTAGATGGTGATCACGCCGGCCAGGATGATGCCGGTCACATACGCTTTGACGGCGTCCAGCCGGGCTTCGGGGGAAAAGCCTGCCCCGTGCCAGAGCAGCGGGATCACGATGAACAGGGCGAAGATGGCAAAGGAATACAGGTATTGTACCGGCCCCTGGTTGGAGTAGGCGTAGGTGTCGATGAGCTGCAGAAACAGCATGCCGATGACCGCCAGCGTCGCTTTCCAGGGAAACTTCAGATGCCGGTTGATCTTGAGAAGAAAGATGAGGGTATAAAGCAGTCTGATTTCGTTGCTCGGCAGCGTCAGCGCGGTGGAGAACGCGAAAACCGACAGCGCGCCTTCCAGCGGAAGCAGAATGAAAGAAAGCCCCAGCAGCCCGGAAAAGGCCAGATCAGGTACGGGAAGCCGGCCCACATCCCGGATCACATACAGAATCGTGATCAGGATGATCCAAACAGACGGAGGCATGGTTCTGCTTTTCCGCCGGGTCCTGCGGGATATTCGATTGGATAGTGTTCTTTCTGTCATCTCATTCATCTTTGTTCTCTCTGTCACGAATTTGGATGTCCGGTCCGGCGGGTTATTTTTTCACGATGGACAGGTCGATCCAGTCCCCGAAGATCCGGTCCCATTTTTCGGGCTCGAAGGGCTTAAAGCCGCTCCAGTGGAAAAAGGTCAGTTCCCCGAAGAAAATCTGCCCGCTGACTTCATAGAAATCCACCCGGAGCTGGGGAATCCCTTTGGACAATATGCCGGCCAGTTCCTTCATTTTTTCAAAGGTTACCGGTTTTGCGGGCGGGATTTTGGCGTTTTTGTGTCCATTGCGGATGTCCAGGTGATTGAAATCCATGTCGAAGAAATCAAACTTGGTTTCTTCGCCTTTTTTCTGCCGGTCGGTGGCGATAAACAAAGCCTTCGGAGTGCCGTTAAAGCAGAAAAACTTGTAATCCCTCAGTTCGGAGGTCTCCGGGTCTTCCATGTACTGTTCCGCGATGATCCGGGGTTTGACGTCCTTGTAGGGCCATTCCCGGCCGAGGTAGTAGAAATTCCTCTTGAGACACCGGTTGATTTTCTTGCGGGCTGCGTCCATGTCCAGGGTCTTCTTATCCCTGCAGATGACCAGACCGCCGCTGTCGTGCGTGCATTTCAAAACAAACTGATCCGGCAGGCTGTCAAAATCAATTTCGTCGAAGGTATTCCAGACGCCGTAGGTCGGGATGATGTATTCCTTCCCGATTTTTTCCTCCACGATCGGCTTGACCTCGTACTTGTCCACCATCCGGGTATAGATGGGCTGGTGGTCGTACAGCTTCAGCCACTGCAGTTTTTCGTTGTAGGTCAGCGGGTTTTCAAGGTCCAGTTCCTTTTTGAAGATCAGACGGTATTTTTTCTTCAGGATTTCTTCGTCTGACATCCAGAAAAGCA
>CAMJXZ010000232.1 GCA_946409855.1 uncultured Clostridia bacterium
GTCGCTGTTGTGGATGCTGATGACGGGCTTATGGAAGTTGTACAGAACGGTGATGTCCTCAAACAGGACGTCGCTGATCTCCGGGTCCAGCGTCAGGCCTTTGTCAGTCTCGTACCCGATTTCCATGGACTGGGCCAGGTCCGTCCAGACCTGCACGTTCCGGAAGGTGATGCCTTTGGTGGAGCCGGAGTAGTTCTTGATGACCAGGCTGTCGTCCCAGGTGCGGGCGAAGCAGTTGGTCACCAGGTGGTCCGTGCAGGACTGGAAGGTAAAGCCGTCCCCGTTCTGCCGGCCGGAAATGATCTTGACATTGTCGATCCTGACGTTCCGGGAGGAGTAGGAGTTCAGGTTCCAGCAGTTGGAATTGGCCAGGATGACACCCTCCACCGTCACGTCCTTGGCGTGGTTCAGGTCGATGGGCACCCGGGCGGTGGAACCGGGCTGGTTCCAGGCGGGATAGTCGCTGCCGTCGATGATGCCCCGGCCGCAGATCCGGACGTTTTTCGCGCCGCTGACGGAGACGATGCCGTGCAGCACCGCGCCGCCGGACAGATACAGCGTCTGGTTGTCCTGAAGGGCGATGGCGTCGATCACCCACTCCCCCGGGCCGATCCAGAAGACGTTGGGATCGTCCCTGTCGGGCAGGTCGGTTTCCAGGGGGTTGGCGAAGATGTGCAGGGCCTTGTTCACGTCGCCGTTGAAGATGACCGTGTACGCGCCGGGCTTTTCGACCAGGAAGCTGACAACGCCGTCCCGGACCGCCGGCTCGATGCCAAAGCTCCGGGGAAGCACCTGCGCGCTTTCCACCGGGCGGGGCAGGCCCGGCATCCGGATTTCGAGGCGCACGCTGCCGTTAAAATCAAAGTAGGTCATCGGGGTATTTGAGGGCTGGGTGTTGGCGTTCCAGATGTGCTCATGGTTGACCATGACGTCGTACACAAACAGCTCGTACCCGTTCGCGGTCACCTGCGCGACGGCGGAAGAGGTCATGGTTTTGGGGCCTTCGTAGATGGTCAGCAGCGTCGGCTCCCCCGCCGCCGGGCAGGACGCGGCCGGTACGAGGAGACTGACGCACAGCAGGGCAGCCAGCAGCGGGAACCATTTTTTCTTCATCAATAATGACCCTCCCGTGGAAGATTTACGTTTAGCGCTAAACTAATGATATTATACATAGAAAATGTAAAAATTGCAATATGAAAAATAAAATTTTTACATCCCCCTGTACCCGCTTGACAGAGCGGAATTCATCTGTTATAATGATCCCAACAGATAGGTTTAGCGTTAAACCTACCAATTAAATTCTGAGGAGGTCATCCCATGAAAAAGTTCCTTGCTCTCCTTCTTTCCGCCATGATGCTGGTCGCCGTGGCGGCCCCCGCCCTGGCCGAAGGCGAAGTTTTCCTGTGGGACAACTTTGACGACCGTGATCCCAACGCCAAGCCCGATCTGGGCCCCAACGGCATGAACATCTGGTGGGACAACTGGGCCAACCTGCGCGCCAAGAACGAAGACGGCGCCCTGAAGATCGACTACCGCCCCAAGGCCTTTGACCCGGAAGACTACGACTCTGAGGATGATTATTTTGCCCATGCCGCCGACTGGATGGCCAACTGGGGCGAAGCCGTGAACATGTGGGCGATGGAAGGCATCTCCTTCTGCAAGTACCTGACCATCCGCATCAAGGGCGCCGAGGGCGGCGAAGAGAAGAAGATGATCATGGACTGGCATCCCGAAGACGCCAAGTTCTACGCGGCCCGCTTCTGCGACCTGGTGCTGGCGGACGGCAGCCATCCCGTGATCACCACCGAATGGCAGGACCTGGTCATCGACCTGGAAGCCTCCGGTTTCCCGGGCATGACGAACGCCTTCCATCTGCGCGCTTTCGCCAAGTGCGTGATCTGGCTGGACGAAATCAGCTTCTGTGAAGCCGTCGCGCCCGTGGACGCCACCAGCCAGGAAACCATTCTGGCCGGCATGACCGTTCCGGAAACCGGCAAGCCCGGCGACCTGCCCATCAAAGACTATCTCGCCGAACTGGAATAACCGGAAAGACTCATTCCGGAGGCAGCCCCGCTGCCTCCGGTTTTTATTTGACACTTGCGAAAAGTCAAAAAAAAAGGTAGAATTTTGCAGAGGCCGGTTCTCCGTTCCCCCGCGGGGGCGGAACCGCCGGCCAAAGTTCAGATCTGGAGCGGCACATGGTCACATTAAAGGATATCGCCGCGGAAGCGGGCGTCAGCATCACCACCGTATCCAACGTGGTGCACAAAAGAAAAAGCCGGGTTTCCCCGGAAACGGTTCAGAAAATCCGGGAGATCATCCAGCGGGAGCACTACGTGCCCAGCATGTCGGCGCGCTCCCTGGCCAACAACCATTCCGCCATCATCGGCGTCATCACCCATCTGACCCCGCAGAACATGGGCAGCACCATGAGCGACCCGTTCCTGAGCTCCTTTGTGGACAGCCTGGAAAAGCGGTCCCGGGAGGAAGGCTATTACCTGATGATCCGCTCGGTGGAGGATACGGGCGAGCTGGTCGCCCTCAGCCGCAGCTGGAACCTGTCCGGCCTGGTGGTGACCGGCATGTTCCGGGACGATTTCTTTGACGCCGTCCGGACGCTGGAAATGCCCATCGTGCTGATCGACAGCTACGTGAACGACCCCGCCGTTTGCAGCATCGGGCTGGAAGACGAAAAGGGCGGCTACATCGCCACCCGGCATCTGCTGGAAAACGGGCACCGGACCATCGCCTTCGCTTCTCCCCCCATCCGGTCCGGCGGCGTCATCGCGCAGCGCCTGCTCGGGTACCGGCGGGCGCTGGCGGAATACAGCGTCCCCTTTGACCCGGAACTGGTCTTCACCCAGGAAATCTCCGTGGAGGACGGCAAGCGCCTGGGCCGCATCCTGGGCGCCAAAGAGGAGATCACCGGTATCTTTGCCTCCGCGGACCTTCTGGCCGCCGGCATCATGGCGGGGCTGAGCGAATGCGGGGTCTCCGTCCCGGGCGGCAAGTCCATCGTCGGGTTTGACGACAACTACCTCTCCCAGCTGACCGTGCCCCCGCTGACCACGGTCCACCAGGACGCGGACCGAAAGGGCTTCCTGGCGATGGATATGATCGTCCGGCAGCTGCGCCGCGAGGACATCGCGGAGAAGTCCGTCATCCTCCCCGTCCGGCTGACGGAACGGGGCAGCGTAAGGAACCTGGCGGAATAAGCGCGCTTCACCAGCCCGTCCGGGCAGCGCCGTCAGGACCTTCCCCGCCGGAACGCGGCGGGCAGACAAAGCGCCCGGAAAACCCTGCCGGGCGGCACCCACGGCGGACGAAGACAGGAGGTTATGCAGATGAAGAGAATATGCGGGCTTTTGCTGGCGCTTGCGCTGCTGCTTTCCATGCTGGCGCCCGCCGCGACTGAAAGCGCCGGGGACGAGGCGAAGCTTTTGTGCCTGAACATCGGCAAGGCGGACTGTCTCCTGCTTTTTTACGGGGAAACGCGCTGGCTGATCGACGCCGGGTATGAGCAGACCTGGCCCGCGCTCAGAACGGCGCTTGCGGAATACGGGGTGGATCATCTGGACGGTGTATTCCTGACCCACTGCCACAAGGACCACAGCGGCGGGCTGATGCCCCTGGCCCAGAGCGATCTGCCCGTTGGCGCCTGGTACGCGTCCTCCATCTGGTATGACGTCAAAAAAGGAAAACACCCCGCGGCGCTGGCCGCGCAGGCGAGGGGGGAGGAAGTAACCTGGCTGAACGCCGGGGACGTCATCCCCGCCGGCGGCGGCGCTTCCCTGACGGTGCTGGGGCCGGCCGCCGTCAACGAGGACAATGAAAACAACAATTCCCTCGTGCTGTTCTTTTCCTCCCCCGCGGGCAGCATCCTCCTGTGCGGGGACATGAAGAGCGACGAGGAAGCGGACCTTCTGTACGAGGGGGCCATTCCCCCCTGCGCGCTGCTCAAAGTCGGCCATCACGGGGACAGCGGGGCGACCACCGACGCTTTCCTGGCGAAGGCCCGGCCCCAGGCGGCCGTGATTTCCACCTCCTCGGCGGAGGAAGCGGATACGCCCGACCCCGGCACGCTCCGCAGGCTCAAAAAGATCGGTTCCGCGGTCTATGTGACCCAGGATTTCCGGGACGCGGTCCTGTTCACCCTTTCCGGAGGCAAAGTCACCCGGGCGGAGGATGTCCGGTGGCAGAGCGCGCCGCCCCGGGCGGAAGGGATCACCCTGGCCGTCGATTTTGTCACGGACACCGCCACCCTGCGGAACATGACCGAAGCTCCCCTTTCCCTGGACGGATACGTCCTTTATTCCACCAAGGGGGATGAAACGATCCGCCTTGAGGACGTGACGCTGGCGCCGGGCGGCGTGTGGGTCATCGCCGGCATGCACTCCTCGTCCCCCGCGGACCAGAAGTGGGAAGGCGAGGAATACGTCTGGCACAACAAGAAAAAGGATATCGGCATCCTGTACGACCCCTGGGGCCGTCCCGTAGCCTGCACGGACAACGGGCTGGACGACTGATCATCCTTTGAACAAAGAAGAGATATCATACAAATGGCCTGGGCTGCCGCGGCAGCCCAGGCCGCTTTTATTCTGCATCAATCGGGCGGATTTCGCTTCCGTCATGGGTCACGGTGACCAGCAGCCGCTGCCCTTGCGCGGTGATCGGGAAAGACAGACGGGACAGCTGCCGGGGCAGGCGCGGATGAAGCTCCGGGCAGCCGTTTTTCATTTGCAGGCCCGCAAACCCCAGGGCGGCGATCATCCACGCGCCGCCGTTGGACGCGGGGTGGGTGCCGCCGATGTAAATTTCCCCCGCCCACTGCTTGCCGCCGCCCACCAGGTCGATGGACGCGGTGCGCACAAAGAGCCGCCACGCCTCGTCCAGCAGCCCCACGCGGCAGGCCGTCAGGGCGTACATGCAGGCGGACAGGCTGGAGCCGTGCTCGGTGCGCGGCTCGTAATACCGCCAGTTAGCCTCCACTTCCTCATCCTGGTACAGCGCCGGAAACAGCGCCATCATGGCGATCACGTCGGCCTGCTTGATGACCTGCGTGGTGCCGGCCACGCCGTGGTCCCCGCCCCAGTACTCCCGGGGGTCGCGCAGGCGGCCGCGGACGGTGTCCAGGCCGCAATCCTCCAGGTCAAAATAGCCGTCGAACTGCTCGATGATCCCGTCCCGCGTCCGGGGCCGGCGGATCATGGCATGGGCCTTTTTCAGCAGTTCCCAGTCCCGCTCAAAGTCCAGCTCCCGCAAAAGCGCCCGGAACCAGCCGCTTTCATCCCGGAAGATGTCCCTGAGCTTCAGCGCGCTTTCCAGGCAGTCCAGAATCATTTGGTTGGTGAAGGCGTTGTTGGTCACCCGTTCGTGATACTCGTCCGGGCCGATCACATCCGGGTAATCGATCTCCTCCCGGTCCAAGCGGCAGGCGGCGCGGCTCAGGTAAAACCGGGCGCATTCCAGGATGACATTGGCGCCGCCCTCCCTGAGCAGCGTCCGGTCCCCGGTGATTTCATAATGGCGCATCAGGGCGT
>CAMJXZ010000233.1 GCA_946409855.1 uncultured Clostridia bacterium
CCGCAGGGAAAGGAGGATGACGCCGCCCTTGTCCATGTTTTTGAGGCCGTGGCCGTAGGCGTTCTCGATCAGCGGCTGCACCAGCAGCCGGGGGACGATCAGGCTTTTCCAGCCCCCCTCTTGAAGGTCGTAGCGCACCCCGATCCGGCCTTCAAAGCGCATGCTCTGGATTTCGGCGTAATTCCGCGCGTGTTCCATCTCTTCCTCCAGCGTCGCGCTGGATTCTCCCTGGTGGACGATGTACCGCAGGTATCTGCCCATCAGGTCCGCGAGCCTGCCGGCCTGCTCGTTTTCCTCCAGCACGATCAGATTTCTCAGCTGGAAATACGTATTGTACAGGAAATGGGGAGAAATCTGGTACTGCAGCGCCTTTTTCTCGGCATTGGCCGCCAGCAGCCTGGATTTGTACTCCCGGTCGATCAGCTGCTGCAGCCTTTCCGCCATGCTGTTGAAGGTAAGGCCGACCTCCGTCAGCTCCGCGGTCCTTTCGGGGGCGATCCGGACGGAGAGATCCCCTTCCCCCACCTGCTGCATCTTGGTCGATATGTTCTTCAGCGGCCTGCAGATGATCTGATAGAAGGACACCGTGGCCAGCAGACTGTTCAGGATGCAGACGATTTCCAGGATCCTCAGCAGCCGCCGCAGGCGGTACATATTGCTCATCACGTTGTCCACCGGAAGGATGGCGACGATGGACAGGTCGCTGAAGTCATGCTTGGTCTGAATAAAGTAATACTGGCTGCCGCCCCGGTTGACGGTGCGGACGCTTTCGCCCGTGCCCGCCACCAGGCTTTCCTCCCATTCCGTGCCGTGCGAGCTGGCAATCACATGGCTCCCCAGCGCCAGCAGAAGCTGGCAGTCGTCCGGCTCGGGCGAATAGCGCTTGAGCAGCTTGTCCAGCGCCCGCCGGTAAATCCCGGTCAGCATGATCCGGGAATCCTTCGCCGCGGCGGGGTTGTGGATCAGGGGCGACGCGCTCCAGAACCCCATGGTCTCCTCGGTATAATAGAGGCCCCCTGGGAAATCCGTCACAATCCGCAGGATGTCCCCGATTTCCTCCTCCGTGGCCCTGGCGGCCTTCTGGGTGGTGATGAGGGTGCTGATGGTGGGGATATACAGCCGCGACGAGGCGTCCAGGTTGATCAGGGACAGTTTGGAGCGGATCAGCTTCATGATGGTGTTTTCGTAGGAAACGGTTTCGTATCCGTTCAGGATGGAGCTGCGCATCGCCAGGGCCAGCACCGATTCGTTGTTCAGGATGTCCGTGTTCTGCATCTGGATCGCCGTCAGCTGGGAATAAAGCGCGTCGCTGATGTAGCTGATTTCCTTCCTGCTGTTTTCCAGCGCCCGCTGCCTGAGCTCGTCGCCGGCGATGCCGATGGTGGATTCGCACGCGATCACCAGCAGGGACAGGCTGACCAGCAGGATCAGAAAGATGATGCTGATCACGGAGGGCTTCCTGAGCCGCCCCAAACGGAAACCGGGTTTCTTCATGCCCCGGACGATGCAGTTTTTCCGGACACTCTCCATCCACTGCCCCTGCTTTCCAAAAAAGAATAAAGAAAAAACGGGTTTATGCGTCTGTCATCCATTCATACTTATTATAAAGGCACCCGGGGAAAAAAACAATGCGTTCCGGCATATTTTGAGAAAAAAAGGGCTCAAACCGGCCAAACCGGGTTTTATTCTGTTTTTTTATTGCAAATCCCGGAAAAGGGCTTTCATTTTTCTTCATACTGTGTTAAAATATCCGTAACATATGTCGGAGGAAACAGGCCATGGATCCAACGAATGAAACCAATCAGGACCAACAGCGCGTCACCGTATCCGTACCATGGATCGAACGTTTTGATCACCGGGGGGATTCTTATTCGGAAGGCAAGAGCATCGGCATCGATTTTCTGACGCTGCTTCAGGAAAACGAATTCCGGTGATCAAAGAACAGTAAGCCGCTTCCGGGCCCCGTTTTATGAACGCCCGGCCCCTGTATAAACAGAACCCAGCACCCTGAAAATTGCTTCAGCGGGTGCTGGGTTTTGATTTGAAGATAAATAGCGGTTCCCCTGCCGGCCGGGACATGGCGCCGTGCCGGGCCGCGGCCCGGACCTGCGGCAGCTGATCAGTTTTCCTGCAGCCGGCTCATCCGGGCGTAGCTGCCGCCCAGGGCGACAAGCTCATCGTGCGTGCCGCGCTCCGTGATGCGGCCGTCCTCGATCATCAGGATCTGGTCGGCGCTCCGGATGGTGGACAGGCGGTGCGCGATGGCCACGATGGTGCGCTGACCGGCGATGCCCGCGATGGATTTCTGGATCTGCCTTTCCGTTTCCACGTCCACGGAGGCGGTCGCCTCGTCCAGGATGATGATGGGCGAGCGCCGCAGGATCGCCCGGGCGATGGCCACCCGCTGCTTCTGCCCGCCGGAAAGGCGCAGGCCCCGTTCCCCGACCATGGTATCGTAGCCGTCCGGCATGGCCCGGATATCGTCATGGATGTTGGCCGCCGCCGCCGCTTCCCGGATCTCTTCCATGGAGGCGTCCGGCCGGGCGTAGCCGATGTTTTCGGCGATGGTTCCGTTAAAGAGGAACGTATCCTGCAGCACTGGCGAAATGTTCCGCCTCAGGCTCTCGATGGTCACATCGTTCAGGTCCTGTCCGTCGATCAGGATGCGCCCGGCCGTCGGCTCATAGAAGCGGGAAATGAGCTGGGTCAGCGTGGTCTTGCCCACGCCCGTCGGCCCCACCAGCGCCAGCATTTTCCCGGGCTCGCAGCGGAAGGAAACATCCCGCAGCACCGGGATATCGTTCCCGTAGGAGAAGCTGACGTGCTCAAAGGCGATTTCTCCCCGCACATCCTCAAGCGGCTTCGCGCCCGGTTTGTCCTTGATCTCCGCCGGCGCGTCCAGGATGTCCAGCACACGCTCCGCCCCGGCCATGGACTGCTGCATGTTTTCAAGCAGGTTGGCCAGCCCCGTGACCGGCCCGTAAAACAGACCCAGGTACAGCAGGAACGCGACGATGTCCTCCACCCTGAGCCCTTCCCGGTACGCCAGGTACCCGCCAAAGGCCACCACCAGGATCGTCCCCAGGGAGGAAATGAATTCCACCGACGGATGAAACACCGCGCTGATTTTGAGCGCCTTGAGCATGGCGTGGATGTGCTCAAAGTTCCGTCCGTTCACCTGTCCGGTCTCGTAGTCTTCCCTGCCGAAGGACTGGATTTCGTGGATGCCGGAAAGATTATCTTGCAGCTTTCCGTTGAGCTCCCCCATTTTCTTCTGGGAAATCCGGAAATAGGGCCGGACCTTTTTGGAAAAAATGATGCCGGACGCGAAAATCAGCGGGATCGGCGCGCAGGTGATCAGCGCCAGCTTCCAGTTGATCGAAAGCAGCACCAGCAGCACGCCGGTAAACGTGACCAGGTTGGTGATGGATTCCGGGATCATGTGGGCGTACAGCAGCTCAAAGTCCCTGGTATCATTGACGATCCGGCTCATCAGGTCCCCGGTCTGCTTGTCGTGGAAATATCCCAGGTGCATGCGCTCCAGCTTATCGTAGGTTTTCGTGCGCAGGTCCCCCACCAGGTACCAGGCCGCCTTGTGCGCCAGGTAATTGCTCAGGAAACGGAACAGGATCCGCAGCAGGTACAGCCCCACCAGTACGGCCGTCAGCGTGCCGATGACGCGCAGTCCTTCCTCGTCCACGCCCCTTTCCACGATGCCGGTCATCGCCGAAAGGGCCTTGGGCGCCGCCAGGTTGACCCCGGTCAGCGCCAGGGTGGACAGGATCGCGACGGTATACAGCCCCCGGTACCGGATGGCTTCCCGGCTGAGCTTCCATAAGGTTCTGATCATGGCGCCTCCCGAAAAAAATTTTCATTATCCGCTTGACTTAGAGTGAACTTTAAGGATTATGATGCCTCCCGGCATCAGCGGTTTTGCGCTGATCCCGCTCATTTCCTACCCACCGGAAGAGACGCCGCGGCCCGTCCGCGGACAGAGGATAACCATGAAACACAAGACCACCATGAACATGACGGAAGGAAAGCCTCTGGTGCTGCTTTCCGTCTTTGCCCTGCCCCTGCTCATCGGCAATATCTTCCAGCAGGCCTACAACCTGGCGGACTCCATGATCGTGGGCCGGATGCTGGGCGCGGACGCGCTGGCCGCCGTGGGCGCCACCGGATCCATTTCGTTTTTGTTCTTTTCGCTCTTCAACGGCATCAGCGGCGGCTGCGGCATCGTGACCGCGCAGTATTTCGGCGCCCGGGAAGACGACATGGTCCGCTCCTCCATCGCCAACTCCGCGTACATCACCCTGAGTTCTTCCCTGGCGACCGGGCTGATCGCCTTCCTGATGGTGCCCAACGTGCTCGCCTGGATGGGCACGCCCCCGGAAATCCTGCCGGACGCCATTACCTATATGCGCATGACCAGCGTGTCCGTCCCCATGATCGCCGTCTACAACTACGCCTCGTCCATGCAGCGGGCGCTGGGCGATTCCCGGACGCCGCTTTATTTCCTGATCGTTTCCTGCCTGATCAACGTGGGGCTGGACATTCTGTTCATCGGCCAGTTCCGCCTGGGGGTCTTCGGCGCCGCTCTGGCCACCATGCTGTCCCAGATGCTGGCGGGCCTGGGTTCCCTCTGGTACGCTTACCGGACCAACCCGTACTTCCGCCTGAGCAAAAAGTACCTGGCCCTGAACACCGGCATCGTCCGCCGCTCCCTGCGGCTGGGGCTGCCCCTGGCGCTGCAGTGGAGCCTGATCGCCATCTCCACCACCGCCCTGCAGACGGTGGTCAACACCTTCGGGGCAACCGCCATGGCCGCCTTTACCGCGACCAACCGGCTGGATCAGCTGGTGCAGCAGCCTTTCGGTTCCATCAGCATGGCCCTTTCCACCTACGCGGGCCAGAACAAAGGGGCCGGCAAAACGGAACGGATCCGCGCCGGTTTTCTGGACAGCATGCTGATGGTCCTGGTCCTTTCCGGGGTGATGCTGCTGGTCATGCAGCTTTTCGGATACGGGCTGATGAGCCTGTTTGTCCATGAGGAAGACGTGATCCTGCTGGGCGGCCAGGCGCTCAAAATCACCAGCCTGTTCTATCTGGCGCTGGGCACCATCTACGTCACCCGGGGCATCCTCAACGGTGTGGGCGACGCGTTCTTTTCCTTCATCAACGGCATCGTGGAAATCACCGGCCGCGTGGGCCTGCCGCTGCTGCTGCTTGGGCTCGTCCCGGCGGGGGCCTGGGCCGGCTTTGAACAGATGTTCGGCCTTTCCCGCGCCATGACGGAGGCGCCGCCCGCCACCGTGTGGACCATCTGGATCACCGCGGGGCTGACCTGGGTGCTTTCCGGGCTGCTGTGCCTGATGCGCTATCTTTCCTGGAAGAAAAAGACCAGGCGTGCCGTACCGGCTCAAAAAGAAGCCGCCTGATCTTTCCGGAATCTTTCTCCTGATGTAACTGTTCAGTCAAGGACTGAACAGTTACCGCATGGGGGTCTTGCGACCCCCCTACGGAACCCCCCGAAC
>CAMJXZ010000234.1 GCA_946409855.1 uncultured Clostridia bacterium
GCTGTGCAGGTACTGCTACCGGCAGGGCCTTGGGTATTATAAATTCCAGACCCTGTGGGACGCGTACCGGCACCCGGAAACGGCCGCGGCGCTGTCCGAAGAAGAAGCGGCGCTGACCGCTTCCCTGCGGGGCGGCAGGGACGTGGTCAGCGTTTCGGACGCCGCGTACGACCGGTTCATGATCCTCTACGACCAGGCGCGGGAGCTGATCGCCGCGCAGATGAACGAGACCCGCGCGGAAGAGGGCGAGGTGCTGGCCGGCCGCCTCCGGGAAGCGCTCAGCCGCTCGGCGCGCCTGTACGATTACGAAAAGCTGGAGCGCGTCCGAAAGATGGGGGAGCAGGCGGCGAAGCTGACCCGGGAGGACATTTCCGAAAGCGACCTGGAGCACATCCTCTGTTCCGCCATCCCCGTGGGGGCGAACGGCAACCTGATCCCCGTCAAAAACTCTACCCTGAACGCCCAGTTCGAGGGAAAGCGCTTCAGCCGCCAGCACATCAACGACATCCTCCTGCGCAAAAGCGAACCGGAGCGCTTCGACCTGATCACCCTGAACTTCCTGATCTTCGGCCTGCGGACCGACCAGGAAGAGAACGCGCAGCGGCGGTACATGCATTTTATCGAGAGCACCAACCGGCTGCTGGCGGACTGCTTCATGGGCCCGCTCTACGTGGCCAACCCCTACGAGTGCTTCGTGCTGATGTGCATCCTGTCCGTCTCCCCGCTGGAAACGTACACGGAAGTGATCGAGAAAAGTTATCAGAAAGAATGATAACGCGCAGACGGCGCGGCCCCTCCGGGGGCTTTTTTTGATTTCTGGTTTCTCAAGGGGTGACAATATTTGCGCAATCGTTGTTTTTTCTCTTAACATTTTCGCAATCATATGATAAAATGGGCACGTTACAGTCAAACGCGGCATGCCGGGCGGAGAACAGCGCCGGATGCCGGGAAAGAGAGGAAGACATGAACAACATTTTAGCCATGCTGCTCGCAGTGATCCTGATGTTTACCGGAATCACTGTCACCGGCCTGACCGGCACGCCCGTCCCCGCTTCCAGAGCGGAAGCCGCCGCCGAGACCGCGCCGGCTGAGGAAGCCGCCGAACCGGCCGAAGAACCGGCGCAGGCGCCCGCGGAAGAAGCCGCGGCGCCCGCGGAAGCGCCGGCGGAAGCCGCCGCCGAACCGGAAGAAGCCGCCGCCGAACCGGCCGAAGAAGCCGCGGAGCCCGCCGCCCCCGCTTCTTCCCTGCCCGCGGAAAAGGTCGGCCTGCCTGCTGTCGGCGATACGGTGCACGGTTTTACCGTCAAGGAAATCCGTGAGTTCCCGAGCATCGGCGCGCAGGTGGTGGTCTTCGAACACGAAAAGACCGGCGCCGGCTTTGTCTATATCGCCAACGACGATACAAACCGCGTTTACGACCTGACGTTCCTGACCGACGCGGTCGACAATACGGGCCTGCCCCACGTGTTTGAGCACGCCACCCTGGACGGCTCCAAAAAGTATCCGTCCAAGGCGCTGTTCTTCAACCTCAGCTATCAGACCTACAACACGTACATGAACGCCTCCACCTATGACCGGATGACCACCTACCCGGTGGCTTCCCTGTCCGAGGAGCAGCTGCTCAAGTACGCGGACTATTATACCGACAGCTGCCTGTACCCCATGATCATGGAAGATGAGTCCATCTTCAACGAGGAAGCCTGGCGCTACCGTCTGGAAAGCCCGGACGCCGAGCTGACCATCGAAGGCACCGTGTATTCCGAAATGCTGGGCGCCACCACGCTGGAAAGAATGGCCAGCAAGTACGCCCTGCAGGTCGCCTACCCGGGTTCCATGATTGGCAACGACCGCGGCGGTCTGCCCTCCGATATCCCGAACATGAACTGGGAGCATCTGCGGGAATATCACGACAAGTATTATCATCCCTCCAACATGGTCGCTTTCCTCTACGGCGATTTCCAGGATTACACCGCGTTCCTGGCCCTGCTGGACGAGGCGATCAGCCCCTTTGAAAAGCGCGAGTTCGTCCGGGAGGATCCGGGCTATACCCCCATCACGGAGAACGTGACGGCCGAATTTGCTTTCCCGGTGGAAGCAGGCTCTGATACCAAGAACACCGCCACTGTCTATTACATGATCGTCTGCCCCGGCGCCGAAGGCGAAGAGGAAATGACCCTGAACACCCTGACCGACCTGATGGGCGCGGGTTCCTCCGCGATGTATCAGGCGGTGGAAAAGGCGCTGCCGACCGCTTCCTTCGGCACCTACATCGAGACGGGCGCGCCCGACCCGGCCATCGTTTTCATCGCCCAGAAGGTGAACCGCGAGGATGCCGCCACCTTCAAGCAGGTCATCGACGAACAGCTGGCCCTGATCGCCGAAAAGGGCTTTGATCAGGAATTCGTGGACGGCGTCATGGCGTCCGTTTCCATGAACATGATGCTGACCCGCGAAGCCGCGGACGTCGGCACCAGCATCATCCCCACCATCGCCTACAGCTATTCCTCCACCGGCAACATCTTTGACCACATGGATTATGTGGACGCGCTGGGCATGATGGATCAGTGGAACCAGGAAGGCAGGTACCAGGCCGCCGCCGCCAAGTGGCTGGTCGGTTCCAATACCACCGCGCTGACCACCACCTATCCTGAACCGGGCCTGAAGGAACAGCAGGACGCCGCGGAAAAGGAACGGCTGGCCGCCGTCAAGGCCGCCATGACCGAGGAAGAGATCGCTGAGATCGTGGCCCGCTCCAACGCGCCCAAGGAAGAGGATACGACCGCTTCCGAATACGTCAAGCAGCTGCAGGCCGTCACCGTGGCGACCCTGCCCGAGGAAATCAAGCGCTACGAAGTGTCCGACGAAACCGATGAAGCGGGCGTCCGCCATGTGAACGCCACCGCGTCCGTGGACGGCATCGGCCAGGCGGACGTGTTCCTGGACGCCGGCGCGCTGCCCCAGGAAGATATCCACTGGTTCAAGCTCCTGACCGGCCTGATCGGCAGCCTGGATACCCAGAACCACACCAAGGAAGAAGCCGCCGTGCTGACCACCCGGTACCTGTACAACGTTTCCGTCCGCATGTCCCTGCTGGACGATAAGGAAGTCGGCTATCATCCCTATCTGCGGATGAGCTGGATCGGCCGGGATGAAGACCTGGAAGACGGCTACAACCTGATGTATGAGCTGGTCTTCGGCGTCAAGCTGGACGACGAGCAGAAGGTGCTGGACGGCGTCAAGGCCCTGCGCTCCGGCGTCCGCTCCTCCATCCAGTCCGGCCCCTACAGTGTGCAGCTCTATCGTGCCTTGGGCATCAAGAATCCCATGTGGCGCCTGTACAGCTACGCCAACTTCATTGAGTATTACGAGTTCCTGACCCAGGTGGAAGAAGCCATGGCCGCCGATCCCGCGGCTGTGATCGCCAAGCTGCAGAGCGTGCTGGAGTTCCTGCGCAACAACGCGGGCGCCCTCGTCGCCTTCTCCGGCAACAAGGACAGCCAGGCGCTGAACGCCCCGCTGGCCGCCGCCTTCCTGGCCAAACTCAACCACGAGGAACGGGAACGCGTGGTCTACGATCTGCCCGCCGCCGCTGAAAGCGAAGCGCTGGCGATCGAAAGCTCCGTGCAGTACAACGCCGTTGTGGCGGACTTTGAGGCCCTGGGCCTGGAAGGCTACGACGGCGGCATGGACGCCGTGACCAACCTGGTGCTGGATAAGTTCCTCTACCCGCAGCTGCGCGACCAGTACGGCGCCTACGGCGTGTTCCACGGCGCGGTCGAAGACGGCGGCCTGTACGTCATCAGCTACAGGGACCCCAACGTCCTGCAGACCTTCCAGGTCTATGCCCAGCTGCCCAAGATGGTTGCGGACCTTGAAATAGACCAGGCGACGCTGGACGGCTACATCCTGTCCGCGTATCCCGGCTATGCCGCCAGCACCGGCGAACTCTCCGGCGCGGTAAGCGCGATGCTGACCAGGCTGGAAAACGATGATCCCGAAAAACCCCTCCAGTACATGCGCCAGCTCAAGCAGGTGACGCCCGAATCCCTCAAGCGGTGGGGCGACATCTACGCCAACATGATGAAGAACGGCGTTATGTCCACCGCCGCCGGCCTGAGCACCATCAACCAGAACAGCCAGCTGTATCAGGTGGTGCTGAACCTCTTCGGCACCAAGGATACTTCCCAGGTGGCCTTTGCGGACCTGGCCGAGGATCATCCCAACTACGCCGCCGTCCGCAAGGTCTTTGAGGCGGGCGTGATGGCGCCCAAGGCCGAAGACGCCTTCGGCGTGGAAGAGGACGCCACCGTGGGCGAACTGGCCGCCGGCCTGTACGCGCTGGTGGGCGGCACCCGCAACGAGGAAGAGGCGATGGGCTTCTTTGCCCAGTACGGCCTGGTCAATCCGGAAGACGTCGGCGCCCCCCTGACCCGCGGCGCCGCGGGCAGCCTGATCGGCGGCCTGCTGCCGCTGCTGGGCGCGCCGGTCCCGGAGACGGACGGTTCCGCGTACGCCGATTATGACGGTTCTCAGGACGGGCTCCTGGTCGCCATGGCGTATGAGATCATGAGCGCCGCAGCCGGCGAGGAAGGACAGGTCCTGAACGCCGCTGCCGTCCTCAACCGCGGCGAACTGGCCGAAACCTTCACCCGTTTCATGGCGCTGCTTCAGTAATCAGCATACTTTAAAACATATGTCCCGCCCCGGACGGTTTCGTCCGGGGCGGGACTGTGTTTAAAGAAATCCGCCGCGGGCCATCCGGTCCGCGGCGGGGAGAAACATCGGTGAAAGGATCACTGGTCGTTCTGCGCTTCCCGGATATCCTCCTCCGGGTAGCCGATGCCCATCAGGTTTTTCATCAGGCCGTTGCCGTAGCGCTGCATCATCAGGAAGGGAACGTCCAGGACGCGCTCCACGTCCTTTATCTGGGGCGTTCCGGCCGAACAGGGCAGCACGCTCTGGTAGCGGATCTCCCCGTCCCGGTAGTCAAATTCAAACTTGCCCACGATCAGGCCGAAATTGGCGCGGGTCAGGTATTCCGTGACCGGGCCGTACACGTCCTCCGTGGCCTTGATGGGGCAGATGGCCAGCACCTGGATGCTGTCCTGGTTGATGATCACGATGACGCGGCAGCTGCTGAGCTTGCTTTTGAGGTTCATGCCGAAGGACAGGGTGAACCGCTGGTCATCCTGGTCCTGAATATCGTAGCGCCATTTCCGGTTGTCCAGACATTCCAAAACGAGCCCGGTGAGTATTTCTTTCTGCGTCATTGTGCAATCATCTCCTTTGCGCGGGTTTCGTCAGGTCTGTGAAAGGTATAGCACATCAGCCCCGGTGATGTCAAGAGCGGGCGAGGGGAAACGCACGATTTACAGGAAACGGGACGCCGCGAAAACAGGAATCGCCCGGCGGGCGCTTTCCGCGCGGGGCAGAAAAAAGACGCCGGGCGGAAACCGCCTGACGTCCTGCCTCCGGGACAATGCCATAATACCATATGGAGGCGAAGAAAGCAAGTTGAAAAAGC